>NZ_JASAUS010000046.1:0-61953 GCF_029953005.1 Bradyrhizobium sp. Mp27
AGTCTCGGTCATGGCGTATCGCTCTCCTCGAGAGGTTCTGGCAGGCTCGTCACCCGCCTCGATACGCCGCCTTCCTCACACCGTCATCACCCAGATTCCGCCATAGCTCCCGCCTACACCGACCTGGCTTCATCGACCAAGCAGGGCTATTTGCGAATGATGGATTTGCTCAAGCCACTCGATGAGATGCCGCTTGCTGAGTTGTCACCGCAATTCATCGCTGGGCTGCGAGATCGCATTGCGGAGAAACACGGCCGCAGGCAAGCGAATTACGTGATGGCGGTTGTGTCGGTTGCATGTGAGCACGGTAAGGAGCACGGGATCGTTCGCGATAATCCGGTCAAGGGCGTGAAGCGTGTCAAGAGGTCTCGAAGCGCACCACCAGCTAATCGACCTTGGACAATCGAAGAATGTCGAACTGTTCTCGCAGAACTTCCCTACCAGCTGAAATTACCAGTAGGGCTGGCAATGTTCACCGGTCTCCGCAAGGGTGATGTCTTGGCGTTGAAGAAGAGCGCGATTCGCGAAGGTCGAATTTGGCGGCGGACGAACAAGACGGGCCAAGAACTTTCACTCCCGATCCATCCCGACTTAGCTCAATTACTAAAGCAATCGCCGCAGCACATTGCGATCACTATCGCAGCGACAACCAGCGCGACCCCATGGACGGAGAGCGGCTTCAACTCCAGCTTCATCAAAGCGATGGGGGCTCTAAAGCGTGCAGGGAAGATCGGCGACGGGCTCACGTTTCATGGCCTGCGGCACACAGTTGGAACTCTCCTTATTGAGGCAGGCTTCGATATCGACACAGTCCGGCGATGGCTCGGCCAGAAGACGCTCGCAATGGCAATTCACTATTCCGAGACGGCGGACACTTCACAGCGAATGCGAGAGGTGATCGAGAAGTTGGATCCCTTGGGGAGCAAATCGCGAACGTAATTGTCTAGCCAGGCTTTGGAAGTGTCTAACGGCTCACCGTCAAACGCTGTAAGTCATTGAAATGATGGTGCCCAGGGGCGGAATCCCGCTTATCCTTCAAGCGCTTGATATATCAGAATAATTTCCGCGCGATTTTCAAGCCGTTCCAGCAACGATGCCGTCAGAGCTTTCGGCATCTGTTCAAGGCTGCGCAACGCAAGTTCAGCCGCCTAAAATAGCATCTTGTAGACGGCTCTTCCCCCTTCTCCCGCCTGTGCATGGCGCGCCGCGCAACCGCAAGCCCTATCGCTGCGTCCACGACCGTCCGCTATCGTGCGCTCACCCGTCCAGTCAGTTCCGCGAGAAAGCCGGAGTGGCACATGTCGCGCAGTTCGTCCCCCGCCTCTCCGCGCCGACGACAGGCGAGACAAGTCACAAAGGCTGATACGACGATGAGCGTGGGCAGCAGACTTTTTTTTCCGCCGAAGAGCCACCTGAAGGACAAGGCCGCACGCCTCTCGAGATTTCCCGCCCTCAGGCTGGAAGACTTGATCGGCCACCGGCTGAAAGATCCGAAAACCCAGGTAACCGCCGAACTGGTTGAGGAGATTCGTCGCCGAACTGAGGATCAGCTTAATCAAATCCTTGAGCAATTGGGTGTTGATCCTCAACACCCCGACAAGTGGCAGCGAGCCTTTCAGGAGCTCGCAGCCATTCATCACGGAGTTGGGATCATTTCATGGGTCCGCCCTCGCCCGCCGAACCGCAATGCGGCCAAGAAATCTACGCGCGACCTCGATCAACTGCTCTATAGCTACGTGACGGAGCTGAAAGAACAAGGCAAATCGCTCCCCGAAGCATTGGAGACCATTGCAAGAGACGTCGAGAAATGTGCGCTTTTGAAGGTGTCGGCAAGCAGCCGCTCGCAAAGACCTGACGTCGAACTAAAGGTCGAGGCTCTCCGGAAGAGGTATCGCCGCATCGCCAAGATGGCGCCGCCCGGCAGCTGGCTCGCGGCCGTTACCGGGACTTACCCGATTTATGGTTCTGAAAAGGACCAAGCCCGGCACACGCGAATCTTGCTGGCGACGATGCCGGACTTTGTCCCGTCCGGAAAATCAAGTCCGTCCAAAAAGCCGTAGGTTCGATTTTCCGCAACAGCGGCGGTTCTCTGCACACGCTCGCGTTCACCAGGGACGCGGCGGGGTGCTCCAATAGCCATCGAAGATCGAAAACTAGAAGGGAGCATCTCCTCGCCATCAGGGCCGCAGTCGGCCTTAAGCAGAGAGGAGACTTTTCTATGACCCAAACGGAGCTCCGCGAGCTTTTGCTTGGGGGCCGCTACGCCTACTCCATTTCCGAAGTCGCCAAAGCTGTCGGCGTAGGCCGCACGTTTCTATATCGCGAAATCCAGGACCGTAGACTCCGCATCCGCAAGGCGGGCCGCCGCTCGCTGGTCTACGAGGCGGATCTGCGCGCTTGGCTTGAAGCCCTGCCGGAAAAGTAACTTAACCCTCATCAAAAAACGGCCCGGACACTGCGCTCGCTACCACGCTACGCAGGCCGGGCCAAACAGGTCTCTATTCACATGAAAACCTATAGCAGCTTTGGCGCCAGCAGCAATGCTGATGTCGCCCATGATGCCGAGCGCGCCATGGAGCGGTGGGCTCGTCGCATCAGCCTGAACATTGGTTTGTCCTTTCCGCTCGCGCTGGCCTGGGTCCGCGCGAACATGCCGATCAAGGAGGCAAGCAATGACTGAGCTTGCCCGCCTCCTCGATCCGCCCACCCACGCGCGCATGATCCGCCTGGCGCACCTTCACGGTCGCAATCTCAACCAGCGCGAAATCGACCGGTTCGCCGCGCTCGGGGTGCCCGCCGTCAACCTCGGCACGCCATGGCCGGTGTTGGTCGATAAAGTCGCCTTCTGTGGGGGGTACTTCTCGTTCGCCGAGGACGTTGGCCTCGCCGGCGAGCAGGCCTTCACGTTTGTGGTGTTCAGCAACGCGGGAATGATCGACATCGCAGCTTGGCAGCCCGCGACCCAGCGGCTGGCTCTCTGGTGCGGCGAGGGCTTTGCCTTGGGCGAGCGCCAGATTCAGCATCCCAATCCGCTGGTCGACGGACTGCGCGTCTTCCGCAGCCCAATCGAGTGGCTGCGCGCGGGCCGCTGCGGCATCGTGATTTTGCAGCCCGGCTTCGCGCGCTCGGCGCTCGCCGACGTGCCGATCCTGGTGGCGGAAGATGAACTGCACCAGAAAGAACTGCAGGGGTACTTCGCTTTGACCGGCCCGCAGATCACGGTCGGGAAAGCCCTTAGCCTGGAGACCGCTTAATGACAGAGAGCGTCACCATGCTCAAGGGTACGATCGAGCGCCCGCTGCCGCTCGTCCGCCAGGCGCAGCCGGCCGGCAGCTTCCCCATCGAGGCCCTCGGTCCGGTCCTCGGCGACGCGGCCGCGGCCATCCACGAACACGTGCAATCGCCCCTCGCGATGTGCGGCCAGGCAGTCCTGGCCGCCGCCGCTTTGGTCGTCCAGGGCCATGCCGACGTCGAGCTTGCGACCGGGCAAATCAAGCCCGTTTCCAACTTTTTCTTGACCGTGGCGGCGTCCGGAGAGAAGAAGACGGCAACCGATCAGCGGGCGCTTGCGCCGGTCCGCAAGCATGAAGAGTTCTTGGCGGAAACGTACAAAGCCGAACGGCAGGCCTTCCTGAACGATCATGCCGCGTGGGACGCAGCACGCAAAGCGGCGATCAATTCTCACAAGGGCGATCGCAGCGCCATTCGCAATGCGCTGAACAAACTCGGTCCTGAACCCGTCGCCCCGCCGCTGCCGATGTTGACGTGTCCTGACCCGACATTCGAGGGCCTGACCCTCGCTTTGCAGCAGGGACAGCCGAGCATGGGGGTCTTTTCGTCCGAAGGCGGCCAGTTCGTCGGCGGCCATGCGATGTCGGAAGAGAACAAGTTGGCCAGCGCGGCAGCCTTCTCGAGTTGCTGGGACGGCGAGCCTATCAAGAGGGTGCGCGCCAAGGACGGCGTAACCGTCTTGCCAGGTCGCCGGCTCGCCATGCATTTGATGGTGCAGCCGGACGTGGCCCACATTCTTCTGTCGGACCCCGTACTGATCGACCAAGGGATGCTTTCTCGCTATCTGATGACCGCGCCCGAGGCTCAAGCCGGTCGTCGCTTTCACAAGGAGCCGAGTCCGGAATCCCGCGTCAAACTGGTCGAGTACGAGCGGCAAATGTACACCATTCTCCAACGGCAGCTCCCCCACGCAAACGGCAATCCGCATGAGGTCGCCCCGCAGGTGCTCCGGCTGACCAGCGAGGCGCGGACGCTGCTGATCAATTTCGCCGACCACGTGGAGGGGCAACTCGGCCCGGACGGCGAATTGAAGCCGATCTCGGGCTTGGGGAACAAGCTGCCGGAACATGCGGCGCGTCTGGCCGCGGTACTGACCATGTTCACTGATCCCGATGCGAAGGAGATCGGCTTGGAGGCAGTCGAGAGAGGAATCAAGCTGGCCCGGCACTACGCCGATGAAGCGCTGCGGCTCTTCGAGGGCGCAAAGATCGATGCCAAGCTCCGCCAGGCCGGTCGCTTGCTAGGCTGGCTTCACCAGTCCTGGAAGGAGCCCAACGTCTCGTTGCCCGACATCTATCAGAGGGGACCCAATTTCATCGGAAGCCGTAAAAGCGCGCTCGAGCTTGTCGCCGTACTTGAAGCGCATGGCTGGCTACGCAAGCTCCCCGGTGGAGCCTTAGTTGCTGGCGAACATCGACGGAATGTCTGGCACATCGTTCGCGAAACGTGAGCGCCGCCCCCTCCGCTAAAGTGCCTAAATTACCTAAAGTGCGCGAGAACTTTAGGTACTTTAGGTGCTTTAGGTGGGGTAGTCGCGAAAACTCCATTCGGTTATTTGGGGGGATGCGGCAAACCGCGAGGGCAACCCCATGAACCAAGCTGTTGAGACACGACTGTCTCACCTGCGAGCCGCTCAAAGATGTGGAGCTCGCAATCGAGCCGGTCGCCCGTGTGAGTGCCCTGCGATACGTGGACGCGCGCGTTGTCGTTTGCATGGAGGACGCAGTTCCGGCGCACCGAAGGGGCAGGAAAACGGGATGTATAAGGATGGATATTTCAGTGCCGAGGCTATTGCCGAGCGTCGTTGGGCCAAGTCCTTGGCAGCAGGGTTCGCGGGGACTGGGAAGGATGGCTGATCAAAAGCTGCCAACGAGAAGGGGCAAGGACTCACCTGTGCGGGTGCGTCTTCGGTGCATCAACGCTGATTTAGCGAAGCCTTATCCTCCTTCGGGTGATGGCACCGGATGGTGGGCGCGGCTCAAGGCTGCGCTCGGTACGTCCAGCAGCGATTTCGTGAATGCCACCCTGTTCCAGTTGCAGAGTGCCGCTCGGCTGCCCAACAGCGGCCTTTCAGAAATCGCAATGAACGCTGCGCTCAGCTTCATAGAGAGCGCTAAACCGCAGACTGAGATTGAGGCTGCTTTAGTTATCCAGATGGCCTGCACACACACTGCCGGAATGGCTGTGCTTTCGCGGATCGGCGGAGGCCACGGCGGCGACCGGCATGTCGCCATGATGGCAGCGGCCGCTAGCAAATTGCTCAGAGCATATGCCCTTCAGACCGATACGTTACGCCGGACGCGAGGGGGTGGCTCTCAATTTATGCGGATCGAACACGTCCACATTGAGCCCAATGCTCAAGCTGTGATCGGGAATCTTCAGACCCCGAGCAACGGAAATGAATGAAAAACTAGACTATCGCATCGCGCTGGGTGCTGCTCGAAGGTCCGGCCCGGCGACGCCGCAGCCAGCTCCGGTCCACGCGCGGAAGCCTACGGACCGTCGGTCCACTCTTGTGCTCCTGCCAGCAGCTAGACCCGCTTCCGCTCCCGTGAGTTTTTCTGGGGATTGCGTCGGGCCGTCTAGGTCGGTGCCGGGCGACGTGCGACTCTGATCCCGGTTGATCAACTCGGAGCCGCAAAATGTCTGACATTGAGCGTACCCTGGCCGGATTGCAGATGGTTATCCCCGGATGCGAACGGCGGACACTGCCGCGGTCCACAACCCGCGTTGACGACATCGGTCAGGGCCTGCTTGCCTTTTACAGGCCGCCGAGCCTGCGCGAACAGCTCGCGAGCCGCGGGGAGGCACCTTTGCGGCCGAGCAAAGGACAGAAAGCACCACCAAAAGGCGGCCTGTTCGGCCCCTAAGCCCCGGACCGGCGTGAACGACCCAAGAAGATGCGCACCGTTTAGTGCTCGCATTGTATCGCGACAAATCGCAGACCGAAGTGCGGTAGTTGCCAAAGGAGATTGCCGATCGCCCGCAATTCAGGTCGCTTGGATGCTCTATGACCGGCGCAAATACATTGGGAGTTGCGTTCTTGGTTTCAGTACTTGCAATCGTCATGTGGCGTTCGGGGGAACCAACTAATCTTTCAGGGTGCAGAGAGCAAGCAGCCCCTAGATTCCGATCTAACGATGCTATGCGCATTTGCTTAAGTTGTGCAACTCGAAGATCCGCGATCTTCATCAACTTATTGACGGCAGAAAACCGGAAAACAACTTGAGCGATCGGACCCGCCGCTATTTCGCTGAATATGCTGTTGCCGTCACGGCATACGGGAAAGAACTCGAAAAGGTCTTCGGCTTTGCCTTTTTGTCCGAGCACGATGACAGCGGAAAAGATGCCCCGCCCGGATCTATGCTGCGACGGGCTTACGACGCCATGATCGAGGCAAGGATGGAGCGAGACGAGCGGCACCCGCCCGGAACGTGGATGGGCTAACGAAAACCCGCGGCCGCATGGAGGCCACGACTAATGTAAACGGTTTTGCAGTTCGGCTGCTCTCAGCTCAGGTAAAATCAGTTCATGCAAGTTAGGCCCAGTTTATATGTGTTTCTTGCATCAACCGTTTCAGTTGGTGTGGACTGAACAAGAACGTATCAGGTGGTTTGGTGGCAAAATGGTAGCAGGCCGTTCGCGCGATGTTCACGCATAGGCGTCAAAGCAAGTTACAGAAAACTGCCGCTGCGGCACTCAACGTGATGGTCCAACAGTTCTCAGTGCAGCAGATCCTAATTCGGCAATTCGTGATTTCAGCCGCAGCGTCGTCGCACCCGGAATCTGTGCCAGGCTCCCCGCCAGTCGCGAAACGGGGAGATTTCAGGTGCTACCGGTTATCGCTGTTGCGTTGGCGACTTCGACCACAACGGCGTCGCCGACATCATGCGCCACGACACCCGCAACGGCCACATCGACGTAGCTGACAAAAAGCAGCAATTGCCGATCGAACTTTTTGCAGTAGGGAGCCGAACACTAGTTACCAGATCGGGTTTTCAATTGTGCGACCCCTCCGCGCTCCGACAATCCTCATCCCTGTTAAACAATACGCACAATATTTCACTGGGAGCTTTGATCCGCTCCTCCGACTCGGAAGTCGAAAGGCTTTCTCGCCAAAAGGGAAGGTTTTGGGCCGCCACATTCTTCAGCTTTTCGATGGAAGAGTAAAACGGCCAAATGTATGTGGCGCCGCCTTTCGTGGTGGCAGAAATGATCTTACCTCCCTCTTCGAAGGAAACGGCCTTCCAATCTTCCTCAGGTCCTCTTAACCGGCCTAAAGCCTCCTGCGACGGAAACTCATTTGAGAAGACAAGCAATCTCCCGTGCTGCGGGGCTAAGACCACGTATTTCCGGTCTCTAGTCATATCCGCTGCCGCCACTTCTCCGAAACGTGTAGGCACCCGCACGCTCACGGCAGGTTGATTTCCACGCGACAGCGCTACCGTGTCGTTTTCTCTTCCCATCGCTATATCGCTACTTGACGTAGTCGAGTTTGATAGTCGCGGTGACACTGGTGAATACCGGTTCCAGAACCGAAGGGTCCGATCATTGGTTGAGGATACGATACTGTTGGAAGAGACATCGAGCGCAAACACTGGAGCCCGATGACCTCGAAGCAAAATGCCCTCTTCAACATTTCCATTTTCCCGAAGCGGGAAGATTCGAATGGTCCCGTCGTCGGAACCCGTTACAAAGTAGTGCCCGGCGGGCTGAAATACGACTTGGAAAGAAACCCCGCTGCTACCCCGAATGGGGTGCACCTTTCCCTGTTCGATGTCCCAAAGCTGAAGACCATTTTGTGTGGAGGCAACAAGTCGGTTTGCGTCGATCGGGTTGAACACCAAGGAGAAGATCGATCCGGTGCGTTGACCGTCAGTGGGGGTGAGTTTCTTGACCAGCAACAAAGAAGCCGCATCGATTATCGAAATTTCCCCTGCGGGCGATCCGATTGCGAGACGTTTTCCGTCAGAACTGAACGCGAGTCCGGATGCCGGTTGAGCTGATTGGCCCACTTGGGCGTCGAATTTGGCATCCGCCGAATTCCAGGCTCCGATAAAGGCGCCGTCAATTGAGTTCCAGAGCTTTGCTTCTCTCTGAAAACCGCCGGTAAGTATTCGTGTTCCGTCAACGCTCCACACCCCCTGAGCCGCGGGGTTGAGAGGCGAGCCAAAGCTTGTAAGTAAGTCATTCGTCCGTCCTGCGCACGACGCAAAATACTTGTGCAACTTCTCTCGTGAGCATGGAGCAAACACGAACCCCGTGGGGCTTGTACCTAGGAGTAACCTACTGCCATCCGGACTCCATCGTATGTTCCCAAAGCCGGAGCCGGAGCCCGCAATGTCTGCACTGTCAACAAAGCGCGCAGTGTCAAAATCCCAAAAATAGACAGTGAGTCGACCCTGCGACGGGCCTACTCCCGCCACCAATCTCTTGCCAGGAGATATGGCGAGGCCGCTAAGATTACCCGGCAGTTTAACCAGCCGCATGGTCTCGCGGAGGTCGCCGACGGCAGCAAGGAGGCTGCGTTCATAGTCAAATGTATTAGGCAACCGATCAGGCTTGGATAACAGCAGCGCGGCGGCATCCGCACCGCCGGTCACCCCGGCTGGGTGTAGGATTCTCTCGGCTGCAAATGCTAAGACCGTGGAGCCAAATGTATTTTCGCGCTCCTCGGCTTTCTCCTTTTCCCGGAGAGCCCTGTCCGCTTCCGTCTTAGCCTGCAGCTTCTGATACTGCTGCGTCCCCAATCCAATCGACAGCACAACAGCTACAATACTAGCGGCAACAATAATATTGTATCGCTGCTTTCGGGCGGCGGCTATCGCTTCGGCTGCTTGCCGTTTTGTCTCGGCTGCCGCAGCCTCGGCATTGGCTTTAAAAGTGCGTTGCTTGGCTTCTTCTGTTTCAATCCGTTGCTTCTCTAGTTCATTGGCGTTCGATCTACTTCGCTCCAAAAGCGCAAGAACGTCGTCAAAGTTGTCTTCAGATTGATCTGAAATCAGTCCCCTCTCATAGCGAGCAGCCCAGTATCTATTCGGCAGGCTTCGAACCCACCAGCTCTCAATAGATGCAAGCTCTTCAGGCGGGATGGTGACATTGGCGCGAGCCATTCGGCATAGCCCTCTATACTGCTCTGCATTCTCCTGCTCCTCGCGGATCCAATCTATTTCGCCGCCCCCTTTTAGTTTGTCCCAATGTCGAATTAGGGCCTCGTGCCCGATATCAATGATCGACGTGTCGTCAAGGTCTGCTTCAGATGGCGCTCGCAGGAAGCTGCATGAAGGTTCGGCAAAACGATAAATCACGGTGCTTACCAGCTTACGGACCTCCTGACTCTCAAGCTCGTGTTCCGAGGCATTCGCCCCCAACGCGCAGTGCAGCAGATCCTTGAAACGTTGAGGCCTACGAGTCACCCGTCCGGCTTTATCAACATCCGTCAAAGACTGAAAAAGCCGCTTCGCCACGAGCGCGGCCGAGGTAGCTTCGACAGGATTGTCAGTTGCGTTTTTCAGGCTCCTCAAGACTTCATTTGCATGAACCGATAGGGCATTACCGGCTTCGCCAGCTACCCGATAATGCTGCACGGTTAGCCGCGGACGACGCTGTACGCCTTTTGCCACTTCTTCCGAGGCCTGCTGCCAACACCGCATCATGACGTGTTGAAGGATTGGTAGCTGATCAACGTCCTCGGTCGTGTCATTGAGAGCCTTTTGGATGAGCTCCATATCAATTTGGCCATTCGCACGCATTACCGGCGCGGAAATGGCTTCCGCTCGCTGGTCCCTTGTAAGCCCCGGCACCAGATACTGGCTTGCGCTTACCGCTTCGGGCAGTCCATGAAAACGCGCGCATTCGCCAATGAAATCCGACCGCATCGTTACCACAATGTGTATCGGTAAATTGAAGGACGAATTAGTAACGGCGAGGATTAGTTGAACGAATGCAGTTGCCTCATCTCGACGACGCGCGGCAAGTCTGGACTGGCTGGCCACCTGCTCGTTGAGCTCGGTGAATCGAAACAGTTCTTCGAACTGGTCTACGACTATGAGCCATCGTTTGGCGGAACGTGGTAAAAGATCAAAGGCTTCCGTCAAACCAAAGCTAGACCGGTGAAGGAGCAACTCGATCCTGTCGGTTCTTGCTGCAATCAGATCCGGGCCATCATGGTCTTCAGAAGCTGCAGTACCCAGAGCCTCGGCCAAAGCCCTGATAGGTGCCTTCCCTGGGTGCATTTCGATCCAGGACCACGCCTCCTCTCGACGTTCTAGCCTCGGCAACAGGCCCGCTCTGACCAGAGATGATTTGCCACTGCCGGAGGTGCCCACAATGGCAACAAATTTGCGTTGTGCCACCAAGGGTTCGAGAATATTTATCTGCTGGTTACGTCCAAAAAAGAACTCGTGGTCCCAATAACCGAACGGCAGCAGGCCAATAAATGGATGCTCCACGCTGGCAGCGGCCGTCGCGTTCATGAACGGCTCGGCCGGCATATAGTTTGGAAATGATCTGCTATTATCTTCTTTATCTCGCCAGGGCCGGAGGCGTCGACGATGCGATCAACCGCCGAGCCAACTCCGAATTCCGCTATCTCCGCTTTTGCATTGGATGAGGGTGGCCCGAGGAGCAAGATTAGCTGGCGCTTGCTTTGATTGCCTGATTTCCACGCCTGCAAGGCGGAACAAACCGTCTCGCTCGTGACCTCAGCTCGGTTAGCTGCAGCCCAGCAAACCACAGCATAATGGGCTTCACTGAGTAAAGCTCGTCGCGCCTGATCGATCTGTTGGGATGATCCATCATCGGTTTCTGGCCCCAGCAAAGGGGTTGCGCCCAGAGCTTTCAGTTCCCTGGCGATGTTCACAGCAAAGCTGCGGTCCATTGGCATGCTGTGAATGTAGATATTGGGGCGTAGGGAAGACGCGGCCTCTGGAAAGATGCGCTGAAGAACGAATTCTTTGAACCTTGCCGCGGTATCGCCATCGATCTCGTCTGTAGGACATTTATCGCCAAATCCGGATAGCACATCAATCGGATCCCGCAATTTCAGATTTTCGTCGGCCGGATTCGACCGCGGCATAATTTTCGGAGCCCAAATCAATCGATTGAATGTCGGATCCGCGAGGGCACGCCTCGCTGCTGCTGAGAGCTGAAACGGCACTAGGTCTTTGTCCAGGCCATCCGGCCGGGACCCCTTCCTTTTCCCAAGCAGGTGGATCGAAAGAGGGGAATTGGCCAGGGCATCCTGGATGCTCCTGGTTACTTGCTCAGCGTCGTCCGGCAACGCCGCTGACGGGTCCGGAAGAACGCGGCAGCCCCGCTGCATGAGCTCACGGGTGAGGCTACGATATTCTTCCAACAGGTCGGCGGCGGGCTTCGCAACAAAGATTGTGTGTATTGGAATGAAATCTGGAGTTTCGCTGGCTGTACTGGAACTGGGCTCGTCCTTCGCCCGATCACGCCTCGCCTCGTTGATGCCGCCAAGCTGCTCCAGTCTGTCGTAAATAGCGCGCGCGAGGCGGCGGACTGCAGAAATGTATTCGTCATAAAGGCAGACTCGACCACGCCAAAAAAATTCATCCTCTTCCTTTGTTTCGGCATCCTCCTGGTAGAACCGGATAGCTTGGACCCCACGAAGCGGCTCCGGGATCCAGCGATCTTCCACTCGATGCTTATCGATGCGCAACATACGCTTCGGTGACCCATCCGGGACTCCTCGCGCGGCCATTGTCGAAATTTCTCGAGCGCACCAATCGCTGTGCACGTAGTTTCGTGAGACAATCGCCAAGAAGATATCCGCATCCGATAGAGCCTCTTCGATCTTCAGGCTCCAGATGTCACCCGGTTCGATTTTTGCTCGATCGCGCCATAGTACGGCTTTGGGAACGCCCAACTGGTTTAGTTCCCACCTCACCTGCTGCGAGAGATACCGCACGAAGCCGCCCTCAGGCTTTTCCGGCGGCGGATCGTCGTCGAGACGGCGGTAACTTACAAAGACCGACCGTCCGGCGCCTTCTTCGTTCATTGCTTCTGACTTAGCGTCTCCCATAGTCCCCCCGGTCGCCTACCGATGGAGTTTGGTGATGTCTAGCCGCCTACCGATGGAGTTTGCATTTTCTAGCTTTGGTTGTCCAGTCCCAGGGTATTACAAGGAAGTCTCAAAACACTTGCCAACAAGAAGAGCGAGTAGAACGCCCGAGACGGCAGTGGTGGGCACATTGACCCTGCGGACGTGCAGGACGGCATGGTTGAAGTCGCCTGCTCCAAGCGTAGATCGACCCGCTCGCTCACCCTGAGCCCATGGCGGTAGGCTATCTGCGGTGCGGCAATGTTGTGCGCTACCCCAGATCTGAGCTAAATCAACTTCGTCAGAATGACCGCGTTCGTAATGCATGGCGCAACTTCATAAGTCTTTAGGAGAAAACGCAATTTGCGCTACTATCTAGCCAGCAAATTCGGACCTCAAGGATGAAGACTACTCCGTATTATTGGACCGCCTCGGCGACGCGCATATGAACTAGCTCACACTGTCCACCAGCGACATCGGGAAGAGTTGAATGTCTTCGCTTCGTTTTCGTGGGCCCCTGGCAATTCCGAATGGCCGCTCCGGCATCAAAAACGGAAGTCGCGGCCTTGCTACTGGATAAGCTTTGCTCCGGTGAGCGGACATCGTCAGGCTGTCTCGGCAATTCGAAAAGTGCCATTTCCGGACTCATGTGCCGCAACAAAATCAGGGTGGTTTTGGATGCCTTAGTCAGGCGGCCAGCTCATCGAGTAACGCCTTAGCCTGCTTCAAGTCCAGCGTGTCGAAGCCTTCGGTGAACCAGCCGTAGACCGGAGCGAGCAGATCGCGGGCCTCATGACGCTTGCCGTGATCGCGCCGGAGCCGCGCCACGCTCATTGCCGCGCGCAACTCCCAGGATTTGGCTCGCTGTTGATGTGCGACCGCAAGCGCGATCAAAATACGCTTCGGCTTTTGCCGCGTCTGGATCGGGCGACTTGAGGGCGGTTTCCCCAGCAATGCGATGCACCTCGGCCTCTCCCCATTTTTCTTTCGACCTTTCTATTGTCTCTATCGCGTCGCCAATGCAGCGCCAAACATCGTCAAGCTGGCCAAGTTCAGCATAGGCCATTGCCAAATACTGCAGGTGCTGCGGTTCGCCTTCTAGAAGCGCGGATCGCGCCAGCGAGCGCTGTCCCGGAGTGCGCCACCATTCGATAGCGGCTTCCGTCATCCCTGCCTGCGTGAAGTGATGCGCGAGCAACTCCGGCTGGCTTTGGGCAATCCGTAAATTGGTTTTCAAGCGTTTCAGCAATGCAGGCGTGCAGCGCGTGGCGCGGATCGCGCATCAGCGTGCCATAGGCCGCGTCTCGTACCAATGCGTGTTTGGACAAATAACTCGCGTGTGGTGGCGCACCCTGCTGGAACAGCAACCCTGCCGCCATTAGGCGGTCAAGGACGGAGTGTAGTTCCGCTTCCGCCTAGTGGGTCGACAACGTCACGTTCGTCAAGCAGCGAGGAGAGATGCGTCGCTCCAGGTAGGGCGCAACATCGACCGTCCCTTGACTGGCGGACACGCGCTGGATGAGGAGCGCGTACCATTTCAGCGTCATCGGGTAGTTGATTGACTCGATTGCCGGCATCAACAAGTCGGTCCCCTCCTTGAATCGGCCCGCCGCGAGCGCCGTGATCCCGCGATAGGCGTTCGTCGTCCAGCGAGAACGCGTGTTCGCGGCCCACCGGTACAGCATTGCCAAGTCCAATACCACTTCGATCCCTGAAATCCGGTCCCCGCGCGAATGCCTTCGCAATACTATCTGTCCTCTTACTGGGCGCTCGCTCTTGCATTTGATCCATCCTAGGTTGAAGATGAATTAAACGAAACGAAATCGAATTCTTACGGTCACTCTTAGAGATCCGATACTTTAGGGGCGGACGCCAAGGGGCGTTGATGCAAGACTGGATCGAACTCGAATCGCTGCACGTCGTGTCCGACCTACATTTGGGCGGAGACGTAGGCTTTCAGATCTTTGGCTCGACTGATGAGTTGGCGTGGCTCATTGATCATGTTGCGACCGCGACATCGCCGGGTACGCACGGGCTATTGATCAACGGCGACATTGTCGATTTCCTCGCCGAGGGACCGAGCAGATACTTCGATCCGGACGGAGCCGTCGCGAAGCTCGACAGTGTGTGGCAGCACTTTGAACCGATATTTGCTGCACTGCAGCGTTTGCTCGACACGCCGGATCGGCTGCTTATGATCAACTTGGGCAACCACGATCTCGAGCTGGCGCTTCCCTGGGTGCGCGCGCATCTGACAGAAAGAGTGACCAAGGGAAGCGCATCCGCGGGGGCGCGGCTGCTGCTAGTGACCGATGGCACTGGGGTTCGTTGTCGCGTCGGCAGCGCCAAAGTGCTTGCTTTGCACGGCAACGAGGTCGACGGCTGGAATGTTACCGACCACGAGCGCTTGCGTCGGATCGGACGAAACTGCCAGTTCGGCCTGCCTTTTGATAGCTGGACGCCAAACGCCGGCACGCAGATGGTCATCGAGGTGATGAACCAGATCAAGCGCGACTACCCATTCGTCGACCTACTCAAGCCGGAGACGGGAGGTGTGCTACCCATCCTCGCTGCACTAAGACCCGGGGTTCACCGCAAGCTGCTGGATCTAGCTGGGATTGCCGGACGCAAGGCGTGGGACCTGACGCGCATGCGCGGCGGCTTCCTAGATGCCGAGACGCCTGCAGCCTTTCCTGCCGAAGGATACCGCCCAGCACCGGTGTTCGCTGCACCCGCACCTGCACGGAGCCGTGAGACGCTGCTGCGTGATGTTGAATCGGCGTGGCGCCAAGGGATAGCACCGATCTCGCTGGTTCGCGGCACGCAGGATCAGCAGCTCGGGTTCTGGAGCGCTACGCAGGATTTCGTGACCGGGAGGCCGAAGCACGAGGTGTTGCGCGAGGCCCTCGAACACCTTGATCACGACCGCAGTTTCGATCCGGCCGCCCCGGACGACACTTTCCGCGAATTGGACTCGATGGTCGGCGTCGAAATTGACCTGCTGTTGGCCGGACACACGCACCTGGAGCGTTCGGTTCCGCGGAGTCGTGGACGAGGCCACTACTTCAACAGCGGCACCTGGGCGCGCTTGATCCGCGTCGAGCCGGCTGTGCGCCAGAATGAGGCAGCATTCAAGTCACTATTCAGCGTGCTCAACGGCGGAACGATGGAAGTCCTCGACAACGCGCGCATCAACTTTGGTGGCGTCGATCGCGAGGTTGTGCTCCGGCGCAACACGGTCGTGCTGATCGAAGCCGACCGGGCTGCAGGCAGCGTGCGTGCGTCGCTCCAACATGTGTTGCCCGCCAATGGCCCGCAACCGATCCGACTCGAACCGGCCGGCGCTGAGACTTGGACGGGAGACTGACGTCATGCGGACGATCACGCTCGAGCTCGTACGGCACGGCCCGGCGAACAATCAGCTGTTGTCGCCTCTCACCCAGTATTTGGCACTCTGCGAGAATCATCCGGCGGTAACGCTGCAGCTGCAGCTGGAGCATAACCAGATGCTCTATCGACTGAGTGCGCTCGCCTATCGAATGGGAAAGGAACCGCGTGAGTTTCAGTTGCGGGATACCGCCCAGTTGGTGGGCGACTTGCTGGCGCGTATTCCAGGTCTGACTGCTGACATGAACCGCCGCGAGGATCTACCGGTTGACGTCTCCGGCCAGAATGTTGAGGGGGATCGGGTAACCCACCTGAGATTGGTGCTATCGGCCTCCGAATTGGCGCTGCTGCCATTCGAATTGGCGGTGGCGCCGATCGGATTTCCCGGTGCGGGACAATCGCTGCTACTTCAGTCGGTACACCCGGTAGCGATCACGCGTGAGACGCGCCGCGTGGCGGAGGAGCAGGTGGTGTGGCCGGAGAGAACGCGGGTGCTCTTCGTCGTAGCTTCGCCGCCGGAGGTGCCCGCTCCGCCGGCCGCGGCACACCTTTTGGCGTTGCGGCGCACGCTTGAACCGTGGGTCGGGACGCGCAGCCGCTCGGGCGACGGAGCTACCAGCGATCCGGAGAATGATCGCCTTGCGCAACACCTGACCGTTCTGACGGAGGCCAGCCTGGAGGCCATCGAAGCCGCCTGTTCGGAAGGCAAATACACGCACGTGCATATCCTGGCGCATGGCGGCGAATACGCTGACGGTTACGACACACGCTTCGGTCTGCTGCTGCATGACAGTGCGCATCCGATGGGGCCAGCCGACCGCGTGAGTGGCGAGCGCCTCGCAACTGCGCTGCGCACGTCGCGCAAGGGTGCGCCGGGTCAACTCGCGCGGCCCGCTGTCGTAACGCTGGCGAGTTGTTACAGTGGGGCTGTGGGCTCGATCACTGGCGTTGGCGCAAGCATCGCGCATGCGCTGCACGCCGACGGCATCCCTATGGTGATCGCGTCACAGTTCCCGCTGTCCTTCGGCGGCTCGGTCCGAATGGTGGAGATGCTCTACGAAGGGCTCCTGTCAGGTGAGGATCCTCGCCGGTTGTTGATCGACCTGCGCCGTTCGCTGCATACGCAGTTCCCGGACACGCACGACTGGGCAAGCATTACCGCATACTCCTCACTGCCACCGAACTTCGACCGCCAGCTGGCAGCTGTGCAGATCCAGCGCGCGCGACTCACTATTGAGGTCGCTCTGGGCCTCGCTGATGAGGTGGTGGCGCGAGTCGAGCGCAGTGATCGCCGCTCACGCAAGGTGACGGCAACCCAGGACCGCAGTACAGCGGCAGCCCTCGGCGCGACCGAAATTAAGTCGGCCATGAACCGCGTGCAGGAAGCGCGCGCGCGGCTCGCACGGCTGGTCGATCGGTTGCCTTCGGAGCGCGCCCGCATCGTCGCCCTGCTCGCCAGCGCCGACAAGCGCGAGGCGGCGCTGGAGTACGAGACACTAAAACGATCGTCGAGCACGGTCCCAATGACTGAGCTCGACAAGCGCGTGTGGCCACCGCTTGAGCGCGCGCGCAAGCTCTATGACGACGCCTTCGGTTTCAACGCAGCTGCGTATTGGGCCGTGGTTCAGTATATCAGTCTGAGTGTTGTCATGCGGCACGGTGGTCGCCTGACGCAGGGTGCCGACGCCCCGAACGAGGAGATTGGCAAACTGTGGGCATTGGCGGAGGTGCAGTCGCTTCGCGCACTCTCGAGCCTGGACTACGAGCGACGCGCGTGGGCACTGGGCAATCTAATTGAGCTGTACATCCTAGCGCCTGTGATGAATGAGGTGGTGCAGGCCCGAGCAAACCCCGGACCGCCCCCCGACTGGAGGGCTCTCGCCACGCAGTACGCGAAGGATCTGGCCAAAATGGCGCAACCTGGCACGTTTGCGGTCTTTTCCACGCGGCGGCAGATCGTACGATATCTTGATCTTTACGCTGAACTCTGCCCATCGGGGGCCCTAGAGGCAGCGGTTGCCATCGCCGAAGAGGTCGTTCGCCTACTGCCTGCGCAGCTGCCCGAGGACGTCCCGGAAAGGTGACCCGCGCCAGAAATTCGCTAAATTACTCCGTGAGCTGAACCCGGAACATTCTTTGCGGCTCTGGAACATGCGAACTGGGCGTATCAGAGCGCGGAAGTGCAAAATCCCCGATTTCGTCCCGGCTGTCGAACTCATGCGCTACTAGTACCTCGTCACAGTGACTATCATTCTCTGGAAGTGGCGGGATAGGCCGAGCTATTTTGGCGCGAGCCTTGTCTGTTGTGAACATCCATTTGATGCGGGAGCGGGCGGCGTTTCGTTGTCGTTCCCAGACGGTGATTTCGCGGCGCAGTCGCTTGGGATCGTCGATCCTACGATCCAGGCACTGGCCCCGAGGGACTCCGATTTCGATGTCGACCATGTTGAGCCAGCTTGCGTGTTTTGGGGTGTAGTGGAACTCGAGCCGGCGTAAAATCCGTCTGGCTTAGGCGGGCGGGAACGCCTGATAGAGGGAGCCGGCGGAGTGGGTCGGTAAATTATCCTGGACGACCCGGATGATCTCGGCGTCGGGATAATGGATGTCGACGCGATCACGCATGCATTGGGCGTAATCCCTTGCCGCTCGCCGCTCGGTGACCTTGACCTTGCGCTAGGGACGATGACTCCTGCCGGTGCTAATCTGACCGCCGGACCCTCCTGTCAAAATCACTGTGCAGAGCCCCCCAGGATCGGTTTGCCTGCTTCATCAAGATGGCTGGGTCAGCCTGACCAACAACGCCGCTGAACGCTCCCTCTGTGGGTTGTCCCGGAACAAGTCGCGGCTCTTGCAGGCCGAGCAGGGCGGCGCTTCTTGCTTTTTTCACGTAGCGGTCGGCGAAAGCACGCGCTGAACAACTGACGTGCCAACCCCAAGGGTTCGACCGATTTTTAGGATACCCATGCCCTCGGCCCTCAGCTCGCGGATGCGAGCCTCCACCGACGACGTGACCGGACGCCGACCTAACTTGATTCCACGCTCCTTAGCCCGCGCAAGCCCGGCATTGACCCGCTCCCGGATCATGCCGCGTTCGAACTCGGCGAAAACGCCGCACATCTGAAACATCGCTCTTCCGGAAGGTGTGCTGGTGTCGAGTGCTTGCTGATGCAGATACAGATGGCAGCCTAGAGCCTGGAGGTCCGTCAAGAAGCTGACGAGGTCCTGAAGGCTACGGCCGAGCCGGTCGACGGACCAGGCCGCGATCATGTTGATCTTGCGTGCTGTGGCATCCTTGAGGAGTCGGTCGAAGCCAGGACGCTTGTCGCGCCCTTTTGCACCGCTGATGCCGGCGTCTTCATAGACTCCTATCACTTCCCAGCCCGATCGCGCGGCGACTGCCTCAAGTTCGCGTCTCTGATTGGCGGTATTCTGCCCGCCCGTTGAGACCCGAAGGTAAATGCCCACACGCTTCATGACTCGCCTCCGCTCTACACGAATGAAAGCATACGCATGGCCATACGAAAATCAAGTGTTTTCCGTATGAAACTTTCTGTGCTGCGGAGTCCTGAAAAATCAGGATCTTTCACGCGACGATCGGGGAGGGTTTTCGGTATATCTTACCCGCAGACTCCGCATGGTCGAGAACCGGAAGCTTCCACCGGCGAAACCGAAGCGACAGCGACGGGCGCTTCATCTCGGATTCCAAGAATACGTTCTAGAAATCACCGGCTGGTGCTGGAGTTATTCCCTAAGCTCGGACTTGTCGCGGCAACGCATCGAGCCGTACCATGAATTCCGGCACCTTGTGATCAAGGGCACCATGCTGAAGCCCACCGAACTGCGGACTGACCAGGTTGAGGTGACGCAACTGCCAGACCGCGATCTGGACGAGGAACGTCGCAAGAATCATGAGCCGATCTAGATCGGCTCGCTTGAGCTCCACGACGACAAGATGGTCGGGCTGATTCCGATGTCAATGGACGGACTGTCGCCCGTTCTTCTCATGTTGATCAGCAATCGGTTCAAGTACCTGGCGATGAGCGGCACCGAGATGTATCGACGCAACACCAGGCTGGGCGGGTTTAGTCTGGAAATGACCGCAGACGAAGAAGAGGCCACTGACTTGGCAAATGCAAGATAGTCGTAAATCATCTTCGCGTGTAGGTGCTTTTGGCGTCAACATGCCGGCTGTCGACCTGTCTCGGGCGACGATCTTACGGCTAAAACGAGGTTAAGACTACGCCAGGGCGTCCAAAGCTACATCCTCCCATCGCTTCATTTGAGTCTTCAATCTCTCGGTTGGCCATACTGCGGCTCGAAGCGGATATCCGAGGTACAACTTTTTCTCAGCATTTTTGGTATGGAAGATTCGCGGTCCCAACCAGACCTCTGAAGATTTCGGTTCGATTGGCACTAGCCTAAGCGGGCCAGTAGTCACACTGGCGCCGTCTATTGAATTGATCCTATCGATTTCTTCAGTAGTCCACCATCGTGATTGTTCCGCCTGCCAAACCGGCCTCTGATGATCTTCTGAAGCGCAACAGCTGAGCCATCCTTCCGATCTAGTTCGCGGATAAGAAATCCGGCAAATATTTCACGACCGTTCCCTGCAGCGATGTCAATGCGTCCATGGTTTGGATTGGGCCCGCGATTCACATACCAAGCTCCGTGTCGCGCCTGTCCAGACTTCCTGTCTGTACAAGGGTCACACCAGGCTCGACCCGTCCAAAGATACAGTTCGAGAGCTGTGATCGACCATTCCTGCCCCTCATACGCCAATCGGTGTTCGAGCATGATCGTTCTGGCAGCCGGAATAAAACGCTCCAATATAGATTGAATATCGTCCGCTCCTTCAAAGTCCGGAATCATGAGCCGCCCCCCCGGGCATGGACTGAGTTAGGCGGTTGATTCCGCCACCAACATTGGCATCTACACTGTTTCTCAGCGCAAGGATTTCTCGTCCCGGAAATGCGTATGCAATTAGCAGCGGCGACGGCAGTAAGCCGCCTGCCCCGCACTTTGCTACTTTAGTCGAGCGTTGCGCCAGGACGGACACCGGTGGTACCGGAGCCAGCTAAGAATATCCATCACTGACTATTCTCACCCACAGTGTCCCCGCCCACGAGCACGGAAAGCTCAGCGACAACATGCGCAAACGAACTATTGCGTCCTCTACGGCACGCTCCTCTCTCAATAAGGGCTTGATGGTGCACGCAAATGTGGTCAAAATGGACGAAGCCAATCTTAGATTTAACGTCTCGGCAGCGTTCCGCTACCAGAGAAGCCTTCACCACATTTGAGCGTTTTCGCACTGGGGCATGTCTTGGATATCTTCGAACTCGACCGATCGCTGATTGACCGATATGCCAAATTCGCCCGGTCGTTCTCCATAATTCAAGCGCCAGAGATCCGGAAACAGATCGATTTGGCGTACGACCAGCACCGCTTCTGGCCGCCCCCTTTGATCACAATCAACCCTCGCTACGAAGAGGGTGCCAGCATTGATCGATTAGTTTCGGATCAGATTTTGGACTCTGAGCTTCGCCGCATATTTGCGATGGGCGAGCATCGCGAGCCCATCCATCTCCATCGGCATCAGGAGCGCGCCATCGCAAAGGCCCAGCGTGACGAGAGCTTTATCGTCACAACGGGAACCGGCTCCGGCAAGTCTCTTTGTTTCTTCATTCCGATCGTCGATGCAATCGTTAAAGCTCGTCGCGCCGGCGAAGGGCCAAAGACTAGAGCGATCGTAATCTATCCCATGAACGCACTAGCCAATAGCCAGCTTGAAGAGCTGGAAAAATTCATTGGGTCCTCTGGCGTCGATGAAAAACTGCGCCCAACATTTGCGCGTTACACTGGCCAAGAATCGGATTCGAGGCGGCAAGAGATCGCAAATCTCAAGCCGGATATTCTGCTCACGAACTTTATGATGCTTGAGCTCCTGTTGACGCGTCAGGACCAGCTAGATCAATCGGTAATCGCAAATGCCCGTGGTTTGGAGTTCCTAGTTCTCGATGAACTCCACACATACCGTGGTCGCCAGGGCGCCGATGTGGCCATGCTGGTCCGTCGGGTCAAGGAGCGGCTGGCGGGAAAGAAAAAGTTACTCTGCATCGGTACGTCGGCAACGATGTCGAACGCCGAGAACGATGAAGCGCGGAACGCAGCCGTGGCTGAGGTTGGATCCAAACTCTTCGGCGAACCGATGGGCCCTAACTCTATCATTGACGAGCACCTCGCGCGTGTCACCGATCCAGCCGTTCATGGCTCGTCGCTCGGTCAATCTCTACGGGGTGCGGTAACCGGGCAGATACCCTCAAACATTAGCAATAAATCCCTCTTTTCTCACCCCCTGGCTTGCTGGATTGAGACAGAGGTTGGTCTCATTGAAGGCGAAAAGCTTCGGCGCCGGCCGCCCATGAGACTCGGCGAAGCGGCCGACAAACTCGCACTCGCTACAGGCTTGGGCGCGGAGAGGTGTACGGAGGCCGTGGCTCGCATCTTATCTGTGATGGGACGTCGCGAAGATTTAAGGGGCGGCACCAGCGATCGAGCATTTCTAGCGTTCAAATTGCACCGATTCATCTCCGGCGCAGGGCAAGTTTATTCCACACTTGAACCGGCGACGTCCCGCCGCGTCGTCCTCGAGGGACAGGTGTTTCATCCCGACGATGAAACAGCACGCCTTTACCCCACCTTCTTCTGCCGGGAATGCGGGCAGGAACACCACAGCGTCAGCATCGTTGGGGGGAAGGTCATCGCGCGGCCCATCGACGAACCGTCGTCGGACGACGTCGAGCCTGATGGTACCGAAGGCGGCTTTCTTATTCCAACGGTCAACGAAGACTTCGCCTTCTCCGGCCACATCTCGGACTACCCTGACGATTGGCAGGAAACCACGCCCGCTGGCACGGAAAGACTGAAGCAGTCACACCGTGGAAAGCATGAGGGCTTATTGCTGACCCTCGCCAAGGACGGCTCGTCGGATCCTCAAGGTATTCCAGCCTGGTTTTTTCGCGGAGCTTACCGATTTTGTCCTCAGTGTCGTCACCAACCGCCATCTCAAGCCCGTGACATAAACAAGCTGGCCAGCCTATCAGCCGAGGGGCGTAGCTCCGCAACAACGCTAATCGTCTCCACGATCCTGAGTTGGATGACTGAAGACGGTACGCTGGATGCTCATACGCGAAAGATCCTCGGCTTTACGGACAACAGGCAGGACGCGGCTCTTCAAGCTGGCCACTTCAACGATTTTATTTTTGTAACCCTGCTTCGCGGGGCAATCGTCCGCGCTGTTCGCGACGCCGGAAATAAGGGATTAGCCGACACGCGTTTCGGCGAGGCCGTTCGGGTCGCCCTAGGGTTTGATCTCGAACAGCAGATCCGGCTTGGGGAATGGATGCAAGACCCTGCCATGAAGGGATACCAAAATCGGCAAGATACCCAAGAGGTATTAACCTCAGTTCTTGCCCATCGTCTTTGGTCCGATCTTCGAAAGGGCTGGCGTTTTACGAATCCGAATCTTGAAGAAGTTGGCCTCATTCGCGTTGGCTTTCCAGGTCTCGACGAATTGGTTTCTGATCAGGAAGAGTTCGCTGGCAACGATCGGCTTGCTGCAGCGAGCCAAGATGTTCGTCGCGAGCTCTTCACAATTCTGTTCGATCACATGCGTAGGGGATTGGCGATCGCGACCGAAGCGCTCGATCGCGGGAAAGTCTTGCAAATTTCTGAAGGGTCGCGTCAACGACTTCGCGACCCCTGGGCAATCGATCAGAATGAAGAAAACGAGCTTCGCGAGGCCGGTTTTCTCATGGTCGACCCACCCCGAAACACCGAAATTGCAGCCAAGGAAGCCGTTCTAATTGTCCGGGCTGGCTGGCGAACAACTCTTGGCAAAGCTTTGCGGAGCAAGAAAATATGGGGTGAAACTCTACCTGCTGCGGAATACGAAGAAGTTGTCCGTCAATTGCTGAAAGCCGCCGAGGCGCACCAAATCGTCAGGCGCATCAGCGTCGGGAGCGACAAGCCGGCGTGGAGGCTTGCACCGAGTGCGCTGCGGATATTCCCGGCTGAAGAGCGGGCTGACGGGCGACGCCAGAACCCCTTCTTTCGCGAGCTCTATGAACGAGTCGCTGAAATGCTTGGCAGCGATGGAGCCCTGCCGTTCGCGTTCGAAGCTAGGGAGCATACTGCACAGGTCGATCACCAGGTGCGTAGCTGGCGCGAAGATCGTTTTCGATTTGAGAAAAAGGACAAGGAACGTATCGCCGCCAACAAGGAAGAAATGCAGCGAGAAGGCGAACCGACGAGCTTTCTGCCGGCTCTCTTTTGCTCACCGACGATGGAGCTTGGTGTCGACATCAGCGCGCTCAACGCCGTGTATTTGCGAAACGTCCCGCCTACGCCGGCGAACTACACCCAGCGCGCCGGACGCTCAGGGCGAAGTGGTCAGGCCGCGCTCGTTGTTACCTATTGCGCTTCTCAATCGCCTCACGACCAATACTATTTTTCAAATCGTACTGCCCTCGTGGCGGGCGTCGTAAGGCCCCCTGCCCTTGACCTCGCCAATCGCGATCTTCTCCGCAGTCATCTTCATGCTGAATGGCTGTCGGAAGCCCGCGTACCGCTTGCCGCGTCTATCCCAGAGAACCTGGATATGAACAAGTCGGAGATGCCTGTAGCGCCGACGATCGAAGCGGAGCTTGCAGCCATCACGATCAGCCAAAAAGCTAGGCCAGTTATGCGGCGGCTGCTCGAATCAACATTGCCCGCAATCGACCTCAAGGACGCGCCCTGGCTTAACGACCTTGATACGTTTATCGCTGACGTCGATTTGCATGCGGCAGCAAACTTTTCAAAGACATTCGAACGCTGGCGCGAGCTTTACCGCGGCGCAAAACGAGAACAGGAAGAAGCAAACGTCATCCAGCAAAAGACGACTTTTCGACCAGGCGAACGTAAGGAAGCAGCAACACGGTATTATCGGGCGACGCAGGAACTCGATATGCTCGAGCGCGGGCAAGCAACGAACGGTTCGGATTTCTACGCCTATCGATACCTGGCGACCGAAGGTTTCCTTCCGGGTTACAACTTCCCGCGCTTGCCGCTCTACGCCTTCATTCCGGCCACCAAGCGAGCCGCGGTTCTTCAGCGACCGCGGTTTCTGGCCATTTCGGAGTTCGGTCCCAACAGCTTGATCTATCATGAGGGGCGGGTATTTCGTGTGGTCAAGGCGAAGTTGCCTTCTCACGGCCGGATCGAGGGCGGCCGACTTGGAACCACCACACTAGTCCTCTGCAGCGTTTGTGGCGCCGCGCATGACGATAAGGTTGCTGAGCGCTGTCACGCTTGCGGATCTTCACTGGACGGTGAAAGATTCGACGACATATATCGAATTGATAATGTTGAGACGACGCCCTCAACCCGGATCACCGCCAACGACGAAGACCGCCAACGTCGAGGCTTCGAAATTCAGACCGTTTTTCAATGGCCGATGAATCAAGGCCACCCAGATATTCGGTCCCTTACCTTGAGGTCCGACGACAGTCCTCTGCTTCATCTCGACTATGGAGCCGTCACCAAACTATCTCGAATCAATAAGGGTCTGCGCCGCCGCAAATCAAAGACGACTTTCGGATTCTGTATTGACCCCTCATCGGGCCGCTGGGTGAAGGATTCGATTAATGGTGGCGAAGACGATGGCGACGTCACGATTCCACAGCCGCAGAGAATCGTGCCTATTGTCCAAGATTACAAGAACGCCTTGTTACTCCGGCCGGTTGCCTCGTTCGACGATGCTCAGATGGCAACGCTCCAGCACGCGCTGATACGCGGAATTGAAATCATTGCGGAACTGGAGGAAGGCGAACTGCTGGGCGAACCCATGCCCAAGCGCGACAAGCGAAATGCAATTCTCCTCTATGAGGCAACCGAGGGCGGCGCCGGCGTGCTCAATCGCCTGGTTTCGGATCCCAAACGAATGGCGGAGGTTGCGCGCAAAGCGTTACAGCTCATGCACTACCACGAGCCGTTCGACAGTATTCCGTTGAAGGAAACGACCGATGCCTGTGTCGCGGGCTGCTATCGTTGCCTTCTGTCTTATTTCAATCAAACCGACCATGAATCGATCGACCGGCGGGACCCGGAGGTGATCAATTTCCTAAAGTCTCTTATCGGTGCCAATTTGACGCAAACCGAAACCGACAAGCCATCCGACGTTTGGACAACGGCAATTGAACGCTGGAAGCTTCCCATGCCTGGCGGAAGGCAAATCGATGGAACTTTGTATCCATTGTATTGGGAGATGCACCGACTGCTCGCGGTGCCGGGCACCGACATCAACACGCTTCGGCAGCGATGTGGCGATCTCGGTATCGACCTTATTTCGCTGCCAGCGGAACCGGGTGAGTTTCCACCTGAAGCATTGGTCGCCACCTTGGGGGCCGCCTGATGGAAACGGCCCGCTTTTCTCCTGGCGATCTTATCGAAGCACGCGGCCGGGAGTGGGTAGTCCTGCCTTCGCCCGCCGAAGGGCTCCTGAATATTCGCCCGCTCTCAGGTTCCGAGGCGGACGCGCAGGTGATCGCGCCGGCGCTTGAACAGATGCCCGTTCGCCCCGCGCGGTTCGATACGCCGAAATTGGAGCAGTTAGATACCCAGGACGCCGCGCGCCTTCTGTCGGACGGTTTGCGCCTATCGCTCCGGCGGGGGGCCGGCCCATTTCGCAGTGCCGCTCATCTAGGCGTTGAGCCGAGGGCATATCAGCTCGTGCCACTTATGATGGCGTTAAAGTTGACGACGGTACGGCTACTGATTGCCGACGACGTCGGCATCGGAAAGACGATCGAGGCCGGCATTATCATCCGGGAGATGCTCGACCGCGGAATTGTCGATCGCTTTTCGGTACTTTGCCCGCCCCATCTTGTGGATCAGTGGGTCACGGAACTCGCAGAGAAGTTCGACGTCGAAGCTGCTGCCGTCACATCTTCTCAAGCGCGTAGTCTCGAACGAGGGCTGCCCGCTGCACAAAGCCTGTTCGAGGCATATCCTTACACTGTCGTCAGCCTCGACTACATCAAGGCCGACAGCCGCCGCGCCGAGTTCACCCGCGCCTGTCCAGCCCTGGTTATCGTCGACGAAGCCCATGCCTGCGTCGGTGGCGAGAAAGGCAAGCACCAAAGGTATGAACTGCTTCAGAGACTGGCCGAGGATGACCAACGGCACTTGCTTCTGCTCACGGCCACACCGCATAGCGGCGACGAGGCAGCCTTCGACCGGTTGCTCGGATTGATCCATCCCGACTTTGCCGCAGGCCCCACTGGAGCGGACGAAAACAGCCGTACCCGGTACGCCCGGCGTTTGGCACAGCATTTCGTGCAGCGACGGCGCGCCGACATCACCGAGGGCGGGTGGGACGAACGGCGCACCTTTCCCAAGCACAATGTGGACGACGAAGGCTTCACGTTGGTGGGGGATTTCCTCCAGTTCCAGGAAGATGTCCTAGACTACTGTATGGCCGTTACCGAGCGCGCGGGAGTCGATCAACGTCGTCGTCGCCTGGCATTCTGGGGCACTCTGGCACTCATGCGTTGTGTCGGTTCCTCAGCGGCGGCAGCGGCGAGTGCTTTGCGCAATCGTCTCGGCGGCTTGGCCGAGGAAGAATCAATCGAACCCATCGTATTGGACGAGGACGACGGTCTTCTTAACGACGGAGATATCGAGCCTGCAACGGCGATCGAAGACAGCGAAGAGCGCGCCGCGCTCGATGCGTTGATCAAAACGGCCGGCAAGCTTGATACTCGAAGAGACGAGGATCCAAAGATCAAAGCGTTGCTCAAGCGCTTGAAGCCGCTCTTGAAAGACAATGTCAAACCCGTCATTTTTTGCCGATTCATTGCAACGGCCGAGGCAGTAGGCGAGGTCCTAAAAAGAGCCTGGTCGAAGCATGAAATTGTCGTCGTGACCGGTCGGCTCACTCCTGAGGAGCGGCGCGCCCGAGTCGATGCGACCGAACCGTTTGACAATCGCATTCTGGTCGCGACCGACTGCCTTTCGGAAGGCATCAATCTTCAGTCTCTTTTTGATGCCGTGATCCATTACGATTTGAGCTGGAATCCCACGCGACATCAACAGCGGGAAGGCCGCGTCAATCGGTTTGGTCAGCAATCAGCTAACGTTTGGTCCGTCACCATATTTGGTGAAAACAGCGCGATCGACGGCGCGGTGCTCGGCGTGATCTTGCGCAAGGCCGAAGCTATTCAAAAAGCAACGGGCGTTTCCGTTCCCATGCCCGAGGATAGCGAAGGCATCTCCGCGGCCCTGATGCAGGCGATGCTCTTGCGGCGCGGCGGGTCACGTGCACAGCGCGTATTTGATTTCGGTGGTGCACCCGAACGGCTAGAAGCCAAGTGGCGGGATGCGGAAGAAAATGCCAAAGCGAGCCGGGCCCGCTATGCGCAAGGCGCAATGCGCCCCGAGGAAGTGTTGCCGGAATGGCGGGCTATGAGAGCGCTCAACGGTGGGCCAAGTGAGGTCGGCCGGTTCGCCGATCGAGCCTTGAAGCGCATCGGGACCGGGCTAGAGGCCAAAGGTAGCTTGCTGCTCGCTCATCTCGACCATTTGCCGGAACCGATGAAGGATCGGTTGGAGGCGCGCGGTTTGCATGGCACGCGCCGCATCGCCTTTGAAGACAATCCCTTGCCGGGCGTGATGCACGTTGGCCGCGTTCATCCGCTTGTGGCCACACTTGCCGAGACCCTGACCGAAGGTGCGTTGGATCCGCAAGGCTCCGCGATTGCAAGTCCGCTTGGGCGGGCTGGTGTCTGGCGGACGCGATCAGTATCGCAGATGACAACGCTATTGTTGTTACGACTTCGTTTCAAACTCGTGACCAGTGGACGATCGGCCAGTCTTATGTTGGCGGAGGAAGCAACGGGACTAGCCTTTGGAGGCACGAAGACGGAGGCAGACCGCGAAGGTCTCGATGCATTGACGCTGCTCGAAGCCGAGGCGGCGGGTAATATCGCCGATCGCGTGCGCCAAACCCGGCTTGAACAGGCCATTGCGCGCCTACCAGGCTATGAGGACGCCATTCGGGCATTTGCTGATGCGCGTGGGCAGGCTTTGTCGACCGATCATCTTCGCCTGACAGATGCGGCGCGAGGTGGCGCGACGGTGGTGGTGACGCCGGTCCTGCCGGCTGATGTTATCGGGCTCTACGTTTTGCTTCCGGAGGGCGAATAGTGGCGCGCCATCTGAAGCGAGCCGCCGATATCGGTTTGGCGGCGATCAACGTCGAAGGCGGCCTGATTAGCCCGGAAAAACTCGCTGAGATTGCGGCGACAACGCCAGATGCGAAGGCAGCGGCCGATTATCATTGTCCCAAGGGAACTTCACTTCGCGATGAAATCACCCGCTATTTCCGCATTGGGCAGGCGCATTGGCAAGCGTGGTCGCGGATAGAGAGACCGACGGTGACGCAAACAGCCGCCTTCGCAAAAACGCTACTACAGGAAGTGTTCAGTTTCGACGCCTTGAAAGGCCCCGCCGATCACGTAGTGGACGGTCACCGCTACCGAATTGCGTGGGAAGCGAAAGGCGGCCGCGTGCCCATCGTCGTCGCAGCGCCGATCGGAATCGACAATGGTAAAACGGTCGAAGCATTCACAAAGGCATTACCCGAATTTGGTGATGGCGATTCGGAAGGCCTGGCCAGGCGCAGTCCTATCGCGCTCCTTCAAGATTGGTTAAACACCAGTCACGACTCTATATGGGGCCTTGTCTTCGCTGGCGATCGCGTTCGCCTGATGCGCGACAATGCGAGCTTCACGCGTCCTGCGTATATCGAGGCCGATCTGGGCGCGATCTTTCGCGACGAGATGTTCGTCGATTTCACCGCGATCTGGCTGCTGGTTCATGCCACTCGTTTTGGCGCCGAAGGCGCTCCTGCCGGTGATTCTCCACTGGAGAGATGGCGGGAAGCCGGCCAGCGAGCCGGTACCGCCGCCCGCGAGCGCCTGTGCGGAAGTGTCGAAGATACGCTTTTGGCACTGGGCCAGGGATTTCTCGATGCCAATCCAGATTTGCGCGCCAAGCTCGATGATCAGTCTCTTTCGATGCAGACGTGGTTCGAGCAACTTCTGCGGATCGTCTATCGCTTGATCTTCCTTGCCGTGGCAGAGGACCGCGATTTGCTTCTGTCGCCCCGTACCAGCCCTGCCGTGCGCGCGCTGTATCTTGATGGCTACGGTTTCGCGCATTTGCGCGACCGATCGGTTCGCCGATCCGCCCACGATCACCACTTCGACGCCTGGGAAGGCGCGAAGATCGTGTTTCGCGCGCTGGAGCGTGGCGAGAAGTTGCTGGGCTTGCCTGCGCTCGGAGGCGTTTTTGCTCGTGGTCTGACGCCGGACCTGGATGACACCAAGCTTCCGAATCGCGCCTTCATGACGGCGATTTTCAAGCTGAGCTGGCTGATGGATGACAATCGCCGCGTCCGCATTAACTGGCGCGACATGGCGACCGAGGAACTGGGCTCGGTTTACGAGGGGCTTCTCGAACTCGTACCTGTACGCGAGGATCATGGCAGGACCTTCACGTTTGCTGGCGGCGCAGAAGCGAAGGGTAACGCACGCAAGATATCAGGTAGCTACTACACGCCTGACAGCCTGGTACAGACGTTGCTCGACAGCGCGCTCGATCCCGTCGTCGACCGGGCCGAAGCGGAAGGGGGGGCGGATGCAATTCTCTCCCTCAACGTCATCGATCCCGCCTGCGGATCGGGGCATTTTCTGCTGGGCGCTGCGCGGCGCATGGCGACACGGGTAGCGCAGCTCCGCGATAACGACGCCCCCGACTATCCCGCCGCAATGCGCGATGTCACTCGCAATTGCATCCATGGCGTCGACCGGAATCCGATGGCGGTCGAACTTGCCAAGGTTGCGCTCTGGATAGAGACCGTGGAGCCGGGAAAGCCCCTAGGCTTTCTCGACGCCAATATCCAATGTGGCGACAGTCTGCTTGGTGTCTTCAACCTCAAGGCGCTGGAGGAGGGTATCCCCGACGACGCCTACAAGCCGCTGACCGGCGACGACAGGGAAACTGCGAAATGGTTCGCCAAACGTAACAAAGCGGACAAGGCCGGGCAGGGAAGCTTCGACTGGACGAGCGGCGGCGGCGGTCTTCCGCCGGCGAAACTTGCCGCCGAAATGGACGATTTGCGGCACCTGCCGGAAGACACGGTCGAGCAGGTAGAGGCAAAGCGCAAGCGATTCTCGGCGTGGACGAGCGATCCGAAGCGTTGGGCGACCAAGATCGCGTGCGATCTTTTCACCGCCGCGTTTCTGCTGCCGAAAAAGGGCGGCGTTCCCGCCAATGCCAACAGTGTGAGGATCCCGACAACCGCAGATGTACGTACGCGGCTTGGCGGCGGAAGCCTTTACGGCCCAGTTGAGGCGACAGCAATTGACGCTGCCGACTACGCGCGTGCCTTTCACTGGCCGCTTGCCTTTCCGGAAGTGATGATCGCCCGCGATGGCTTCGACGTGGTTTTGGGCAATCCGCCGTGGGAACGGATCAAGCTGCAGGAGCAGGAATTCTTTGCCACTCGGTCGCCCGACATTGCTCTGGCTTCGAACGCTGCGGTGCGGGGAGAAATGATCCGTGAGCTCGCCGGCGCGGAGCCAGGCAGTCCTGCTCGGCTGCTCTACGACCAATTCGAATTCGCGAAGCGCGTTGCTGAAGCGTCATCCGTCTTCTTCACCGCTCCTAAGGACGAAGATCCAACAAAAATTGATCCGAAAAGGGTTGGAAGCGCGCGGCGCTATCCCTGGACTGGGCGCGGCGACGTCAACACCTACGCGCTATTTGCTGAGCATTTCCTGAATCTGACCTCGCCGACGGGACGAGCAGGATTGGTCGTCCCGACAGGTATCGCCACCGATGCTACCACCGCACCCTTCTTCGCTCACCTCGTCAGCAGCAGAAGGCTATGCTCACTTCACGATTTCCAAACCGGACTTGGCTTTTTTGACCGCATCGGTCATGCGCGCTTCAAGTTTTGCTCGCTCACATTGGGATTGGTGAATTCAGATAAAATGGAATTTAGTTTCTTCTCTCGTACCATCGAAGAATTTGAAGACCGGCAGCGCCATATTGAGATGACGCCATCCGATATCTCGGCGATCAATCCCAATAGTAAAACCCTACCGATCTTCCGTACTAAATTTGACGCTGAGCTGACGGCCAAGATTCACGCGCGATTGCCGGTTTTGATTGAGGAGGGAAAGGGCACGGCAGGAAATCCGTGGGGGGTATCCTTCATGCGCATGTTCGACATGGCGAACGACAGTAGCCTGTTCCGATCAGCGCGAGAGCTTAGAGATGCAGGTTTCATTCGTCGCGGTAGCGATTGGGTACGCGAGGGCGGAGCACGTCCGAAGCAGGATACATTGGCGCTCGTCGGCGGTCGCGATGTTGAGCATTTGAATATTTCGGCTCGAGAAACGCGTCCTTCGGGACGATATGTCCCCCTGTATGAAGCCAAGATGGTCCACCAGTTCGACCATCATTGGGCCACCTATGATGAAGCGGATAGCCGGGACGTTTCGAGAGCAGAGAAAACGGACCCATCCTTCACGATAACTCCCCGCTATTGGGTCTCCGAAGAGGAGGTCGATGGCCGACTGCGCGAAAAAGGATGGTCGCATGGCTGGGTGATGGGCTGGCGCGATATATGTCGCGCAACGGACGAGCGAACTGTAATCACTAGCGTATTTCAACGGAGCGCTGTTGGTCACACATTGCCGCTGTTCTTCTTGAACCAGGAAGCCAAAAAATGGGCCGTGTTTGCGGCAAATATGGGCTCCCTCTTATTGGATTTTATTGCACGTCAGAAGATCGGAGGCACTCATTTAACCTACGGCTACCTAACCCAGTTTCCCGTTCTTGCTCCGCACGACTATTCAGAAGCCGATCTAGCCTTTGTCGCACCGAGGGTACTCGAACTCACTTACACCAGCTATTCCATGGCGCCTTTCGCGCGAGATCTCGGCTATAAGGGAGCGCCCTTCGGGTGGGACGAAGAACGCCGCGCGAGTCTTCGCGCTGATCTCGACGCCTGGTACGCACTCGCCTATGGTCTCGCGCGCGACGAACTTCGTTATGTACTTGACCCAAAAGAAGTGATGGGCGCTGACTATCCTAGCGAGACTTTCCGCGTGCTCCAGAAGAACGAGATCGCAAGATACGGAGAATACCGCACCGCTCGTCTCGTAATGGCCGCCTACGATCGGTTGGTAAGCGACGGCATGCGCCCGCGAACGGAGGGTTATCGTTGATGGCGATTCCGTCGCGTTTGCGCGTTTAACCCAGGGGAACCAATGATCGAGACCAGTTCGCGCCTCGACAAGTATCCCTTCGCGCTTGCCTCAGAATTGAGAGATGCCGCAAACGAACATGGTTTCCGCATCGGCCCCGAGCAGGCGGACGGCTGGCTCTTCTTCCGCTCCGCATCCGCGCCGGGCGAGATTGCCGTCGCCGCCGCCGGCAACGACGGTCCATTTTTCCTGTCAATCACACATTCGGGGGTAGCTCGGGAACTCGCAGCGGCGCCAGCCCAACCCTGCGCCAAGGGTCATATCGCAGCCTTCGCGCTTGCGACGCGAGATGAGTTGTTTGAGGCGGTGGGCGAGGTTTACCGCAAATCAGTCAGCCTTCCGACCCTGCCGCTCGAGCAATTTGAACGGGAGACGGCCGCTCTCGGGAATACCGAGAGCGAACGCATCGAAAAGGTTCGGATAGGTCAGAGTATTTTCCGCAAAGCGCTCCTGACCTATTGGAAGGACACTTGTCCGATCACGGGTATCACCGATAGCGCCTTGCTAAGGGCATCTCATATCATTCCATGGGCACGTTGCGGGTCCGATGCCGAGCGGATGGACGTCCACAACGGTCTGTTGCTCTCATCTCTTTGGGATGCAGCGTTCGATCAGGGCTTGATCAGTTTTGACGACGAAGGTCGTCCGATCGTGTCGCCCAACCTGAGCGACGCCGCCGTGGCAGCCTTGCAACCAGGAAGCGCGCCCCACCTGCCACTGACACCTGAACACCGAGCACGCCTCGCGTGGCATCGCGTGCACGTTTGGCAAGGGTAAGGCACAACCCGTTCGTGGCTTCAAAACATTCGGTGCAGCATTAGCTGGCTATGGAGATGTGCCTATGCAGTCTGATCTTGTCTCGGCGTACAAGGCGACGGATTACGTGGCGCACGCCGCTGGCTGGGTTGTCGCGATCCGGATTGGGTATCACTCCGAGATCGTAGACAAAATGTTAGCGAGGATGAACGTCAGCAAAGGAGCGTTTATCACTGCCTGGAATCCCTTTGGCAAAGGTCTGAGTGTCGAGGCCAACAAACACTGGGATCGTAGTCTGAAGCGTTATCTGAGCGTCCGTGGCGTTGAGTTTGTAGAGGGAGAAGGTCGAGGGACAACAGGAGAATGGCCCCCCGAACCCAGCGTTCTCGCGTTTGGGATTTCGTGCACCGAAGCCTCTGCTATTGGCCGCAGATACCGGCAAAACGCAATCGTCTACGTTCGGAAGGGTCGTCCGGCCGAGCTAGTTATGCTGAGATGGATGAGGTAACGCCCTCACTTTTGCGCTGCCACGTCTAAATCGTGTATTTCTTCTGCATGCACTTACCACAGGGCCGATAGCCGGCAGCACTGGCTGTTCGTTCGCAAAGAACGCACGACGCCTTTAGTGGGTATTGCAGCCGCGACCGCTCGCTTCGCGGAAAAGCAATCTACGAGCGATCGAAAGCCGCTATTGTCAGCCGGCTTGGCAACGAAGAAGGGGAGCCCCCGAATACTAGACTGCTGAAATTTTTCCAATGGTGTCAGCCGCGGCCCTGCTGAGGTGGGGGCCTTCCTCGGTAGTAACCAGCTTGCCTGGAAACCATTTCTCATACCAAGCGCGCTTGCGTTTCCATTCTTCGGCATATCGGTTTTTTTCGAGCATGCCGAGGTGCTCCCAATAGTAAGTTAGACCTCGCCAGGTGATCGTAAAATCGGGCAAACGTAGAGTTCCGTCCCCAGCGAAAAGCGGCTGCTCGTAGCGGAAAGGAATTTCGCGTTCGTGGAGCAAGTTGGCAATAATGACCTCCGATTTCGAACGGAGCATGTCTCCACTCAAGGCTTCGTGAATCTTGCCCGATTCATACCATCCCCTCCGGTTTGTCAGCTCCTCTTTCGCCACATGCAGCGCGAACAGATACGAATTAATCTGCGGAGTTTGCGCGTTTTCACGACGCCGGGCATCAAGCAGACTGTTAATGTCGCGCTGGATGAGTAGAGTGCAGTGCCGGCTCGCACGTGTTAGCGCAGTGTAGACCAATTCGGCAGAAACAGGTCTTGCTGTACTGGACGGTATGATTACGAACGTGTGAGCGAACTCACTTCCCTGGGCTTTATGGATGGATACTGCGTAGGCCAGCTCCAGGTTTTGTTCGACGCTTTCGTTGCGAGGGTACTTGTCGCCTGTTGGTACCTTACGCCCATACCCCACCGTAATGCCCGGCTTGCGGGTAAACTGGACCGCAAATCGCTTAAGCCGAGGACCGAAGCCGGTCTTCAGTGTATTCCACACCTTAGCGTCGAGCCCCATGGTGCCCACAGTGCCGATTTCGCCGTTGTATACTTCCACTTTCAACTGGGCGCGCTTGGCTGCTTCGTAGGCCCAAATCATGTTCGACTTCGGCCGGTTGCGGGTCTGGATAACCTTATCGAAGAGCGTGATACCATCGACCGCTCCAACCCGTTCGATCAAATTCCCCGCGATACGTTTTTGGCATGCTTCGTTGAGAGCTTCGACGCCATGCATTTCGCCCCGATGCGGCGTCAAAATCTGAAATGCTGTGGGATCGTCTTTCAGTGCCGCCCGCCATAGCCGGAAAGGTTCACCATCCACTGAAACTTCGCTCTTCATTCTGACTTCGAGCGCATCAATCAAGGTCTCGGCTAGCTTTTCTGGAGCATCCCAGTAAATTACATCAAGGTCTCGGTCGACCTGGCCGCCGGCATGAATACGTGAGATCAACTCCTCCTGGTCAGACCGGGTTGATGCATCGTTGCCGCCACTCGCCTTATTCTCATCGTCGATAATGAACAATTCGGACAGAGCAACGATGGTTGTTCCTTGGCCTTCCGCTTTGTTGCGCAGTTGCCGGAGGTTACGCTCAAGCCGCCCCTGGCTGTCCGGATACTCGGCGCGCAACCAGGCGATTACATCGGCGAATACCCGTCCCCGCCCGATGGGCGGCAGCTGTCCGGCGTCTCCTACGAGAATGAGCCGACGGATATGCTGCCAATTGATCGCACGAAACAACGCGGCAGCAAGCTCCAGGTCCAACATCGAAGCTTCGTCAAGCACGAGCGTGCCGACTTCGGCTCGTTTTCCACCGCGGAGCTTGAAAGTAAGATTGTCCTCCAGCCAACCGTTCGAGGCAAGGAACGAATGAACGGTGACCGTCTCAACCCGCTGCAATGAGGACTGTTCAAATACCTCACGCGCGCGGTCAGCAGCCTTTCCGGTAGGAGCCAGCACAAGGACCGACGCACCATCCCCCTCCGATCGTCGGACCGCACGGATCAAGGCTTCGATGACTGTCGTTTTGCCCGTTCCGGCAGGCCCCGTAACGACGGACATCGGGCGACGAAACAGGCGGCTACAGACCTCGGCTTGCTCAGCGGTGGCTTCGCGGTATTCAGAGGAAGCTTTAAGAGCTAGCAGACTGTCAGGCTTATATACCCATGATGACCAATCAGAGTCGGTGATAGGGCGACGCAAATCGATGTCCGGCCTCGACACCAAGTCGCGGAGGGTGGCTTCGACCAACCTCTCATCCTCGAACACCGATTTTAGATAAATAGCTAATCCCGGTTCAAGGGGTCGGAGCGTCAATGCGGTCGAGAGGAAATCGGCGTCGACCTCGAAATAGCGTTCGGTGAATTCGGCCTGTTTCCATGCGGGAAGGCGATCCATTCGCTCAGCGATTTCGATAAGAAGCTCGCGGGCGAAGCGAAACGTGTGCTTTGGCTCACGTCGCAAGTGCTCGACGCAAAGTGCCCTAAACCGCCGCTCATCGTTGCAATCGATGTCTGCCAGAGGCTTTCCGCCGAGATCGGGGGACGGCAACACACCGCGATCGATGGCACTCCAAGGGATCCTATCGCTTGCGTCAACACCACAATACATTTCCGCAATCACATAAGGATTAGCAGAGATTTCCTCTGCGGAGACTGGGAGGCCGCAAACTGACCGATCTTTTGAAGCAATTGCCTCCATCGTTTCAGCATCGAGGGCCAGGCGAGGCAATACATCGCGCAGAAGCGTACGGGAGCCTTCATCCCGAAGCTTCCAGTTCCGCGCGATTTTCTTTATCGCCTCGGGACCCAGCGCTTTTGTCAATACGTTGTCTCGGCCCGTGTCGAGAACCTCAAATGCTGCCTTATGAGCTTTTTGATGTTCCCCACGCGCGCAGATGGATTTAACGCCTTCTATAAGGGAATGCGCCCCAGCCACATCGAGTGCTGTGAGAAGCCCGGGGTAGAGACCACGATGCGTCCATAGTTCTGCAATTACCTTAAGAAGCCAGGTCTCGCGAACCGTCCAATTCTCGCTATCATCTCCGAGCTCTTTCAAGAACCGAACTTTGTCGAGGAATTGTTCGAGTAGACCGATGGCTTCGTCATCACTGACGTGCTTCGAGCCGAACTTGCAAAGAAAGGGATTCTCCGGAAACAGTGCGATCTGCGCCAATCTCTCAGGATCATTGCGATACCGATGATAGGGAAGACGCAGCCCTTCGTCGGGATAGGCCGAAGAAATATCTCGTGCCCAAATCATGCCGCCAGCGTATTTCTGGGCTGTCTTCTCCGAAACGTTCTCGTAGTTCAGTTCACCGCCAATCTTGGAAATTCGAGAAACACCGATCAGCGCATAGCGAGGCGTCTCCTCGTCCGATAACGGATTGGAATAGTTGGCGTAATAGAAGATCAGGTTCTTCCGGCAGTCTTCCTGTATGGGCTTAAAGAATTCGAGCGTGAGGGCACGACGATGGTCATTGTCGAGGAACCCCTTAGCTTTCACCTCTTCCGCGTACATTGCCTCGTATGGCCATACGCTCACAGTCGCTGGCGGGAGTTCCCATTCGTGCCTGGAGGCGCCACCGTAGAAAAAGTCCGGGGGATCGGATGCAGCGGGCGCCGCCTTCAGGCCAAAGGCGTTGTAACTGTAGCAGCACGGCGGAACATAGCCTTCGAAAGCATCCGGAGTACGCCCTGCAAGTTTTAGCTCGCGATCCAGATTTCGACCGCGCGCGATGACATCGCCGGGGAATGATTTGCACCCAACACAATAGGTGTTTTTTTCTGGTTGGCGACAAATCGAGCCATTCCAACCGTCATCGTGCCACGCTAGGCGCGCTGTTATGTGCGTCGGCATAGAGCCCTCTATTCGGTTCAGCCGTTAGGTCAAATCCTTGGTGTCCCCATAAGCGGGAACTGACAGTTTTCGATCCGGTAGATTTGGAACGGGCGAGTACCTGCTGGGCAGTCGATACTGATTGAAATGAAGATTTGGGCTGGTCAATCCAAGCGCAATCACGAAGCGCGGATAGTCATCATTAACGATGCCCGCGGGTGGCGGTACGATCTTCACATCGTAACCTGCAATACCCCACTGTGATGAGTGGCTGTACTCTTCACAGGTCCGAACAAACAACCGTTGATACCATTCAGATCGGCATCCCCCGCCACCGACAAAAACGGGCAGAGTAGGTTTAGGAGCCTCATTAAGTCCACGGCGACTGGGTTGCGCGCTTGGTGGAAACAGCCCCCTCTGCACGGCGCCAACAATCACCGTTGAGAAAAATGTTTGGATCCGCTCCTCAATCTGTCTCGGGATCGCAATGCTGATCTGTGGAGACACACCTCCCAGAATGATCGGATGTTCAACAAGAGTTGCCATCGACTTGTAGGCATGGGCGACGAGATTGCGAGTGATCGCCATGGTCCCGAGCTCTTCGACATTGGCTGCTAGAATGTCGAAGGACGACCCGTCGTTGTCTCGCCTCAGCCGAAAAACAGAACCATCCAGGGTGCCGCCTCCGATATCAAAGAAGGAATATGCACCCGCGGGGGTATTGCGATGTTCGGCAAAATGGACCAGCGCCGCCGTCAATTCAGGCGCCACTTGGATGGGCATCTCTTTCGGGTTGATCGAAGCAGCGGCCTTTTCGTAATCGGCGGCAAGATCCGCCGGAGATATAGAGCCTGCCGGCTTAGTCCGCCAAACCCACGCCACAGCCGCGACTTCTCGAAAGATCCCAAGCATCTCGCTATCAAAATGCTTGGTTGGCACGCCAACGTTGGCAGACCAGTTCACCGATCTGGCGCTTGATAACTCGGCGGGGAACGCAGCGCGCGCGGCAGCCTCTGCTCTGCGGAGGATATCAGCCAAGTAAAATGCGCACGCTGGCCTGATGATTTGGTTGAGCTGATACTTGCCTACCGCGACGTATCCCCCGAACGCACCCGCATGTGGATCGGCCAGCCTGTTCTTAAGGTATTCAATTGGCACTTTCGGTTTTGCTTGAGATCCGCAGGTTATTGAGTAGAGACGATCATCGTCGCCCAAAATCAATCGAGACGGCACGACGCGCTCGGCACCCTGCACCGTTAGCAAGATACGTCGATCAATATGCGGCAACGACAGTGCGACCTTCGTAAACCTTGTTCCAAAATCTATCCCGAGCACCGCTTCCACAGCGCGCATCTGCGCCGTAGCAGCTGGTCGCGAGCCCACAGAGGGAGTCGCCGCCTTGGCCTTATCCTTCGCGCTTAGAGCCGCGCTGTTGCTGCCCTTGTCCTTCAGCAGCTGCTCATGCAGCTTGCGCAGCGTTTCTTGCCAATTGTCAGACATAACTATCGAACAAGAATGATGCCGCCCGATACAGGCCGACTGGCTGTCTCGGCATTCCGGGCCAGCGCGATCCGAGCCAACCGCTGGTCACGGTCAGCAATCAGGCGCTTGATCTGACCGTCAGTCAGCTGAGCTGCGCGACGACGGCGTTCATCGGTTGAGGTTCGTTGGCTGTGCAGCCGCTCCTTTAGCATCTTGAGCTTCTTCTTTGCGCGCTCCTCTGCGATTAACTCGGCCTGCCGCACGCGCTGCTCGTTCTCAAGCTGAAAGAAATGGGCATCAGCACTAAACTGCTTCAGCAATGACTGCTCGCAATGCGCAAGGCTTTCTCGCAGCGCGTCTACCATCTCCGCGTAGGGGAACATGTCGACCTTTTTCCCGAACCGAGCAGCGTTCAGAATCAATCGCTCGGCTGCATCCTGTTCAAGCAAGCTTAGGTCATGCGTTGCAATCACAGCATTTCGAATGACCACTTGACGATGGAGACCTTCAAATCTCCAAAAATCGGCCGCAAAGACGTACAATCCGGCAGACGCATCGGTGCTTTGTTCGGGTAGCTCGATGGCAACTGCCGGAGCCGACTTAGCATCGCGACGGTCGATTTCGGACCGCAACCACAAAACCAGGGGATGCGTGAGATCGATCAGCTCCGGCTTTGGCCGCCGATCGACCTGATGCGCAATATCGAAGACAACAGCAACGCTCTGGCCAGGAGCGTGGAGCCGGGTGGCACGTGCTGGTCGGGTACTTTCGATAAATGCCGCCAGCGAGGCGCGAGCGTCTATGCTCAAGGAAATATCAAACAGATCATGTTTCGTGGGGTGTCGTTCTACCCGCGAGCCGACGAAAAACTCGTCAAGTATGTCGGTGATAAACTCAACAATGTCACTTGGACTGATCCAGCGACCCTCGTCTCGGCTCTCCTGTATATTGGACAGAATAAAGCCAGTATGTCCGACGAGCTCCGGAGCATCTTCTTCCAACCGCGCAATATCGAGACGATGAGCTTCGGCCGCTATTGCATTCTGCTCCAGGCGCTTCGCGAGATCCTCGTCACTCATTCCGTCTCGGAGGTACTCCAGGAGGAGCTCATCGAACGTTTCGCCGAATACCTCCTCGAGATCACCGATCGACTCGCGGAATATGTCTAACCGTTGAAACAGCCGATCCAGAATAATTTCCTCGATCGTGTCTTTAGCGACGAAGCTAATGACATGTATGCGATCCGACGCCTGCCCGAGTCGATCGATGCGGCCGATGCGCTGCTCAACCTTCATCGGATTCCACGGCAGGTCGTAGTTGATCAGCACCCGCGCGAACTGAAGATCGATACCTTCGCTGCCAACCTCGGAAGAAATCAAAATGGAGGGGCCGTTGGCATCAGCGAATCTTTTTAATTCGGCATCCTTTTCGGGCCCCATCCCACCCATAATAACCGCGCAACTGAGCTGATCTGCCCGTAACCGGCGTTCTAGATACTTGATTGTACCTCGATAGAAACTGAAGATGATGATTTTTTCACGGGCGTCCTGAGCGACGCGCTGTTTGACGAGCTTGAGCAGCTCCTTGTATTTGGTGTCCTCTCGCTCCAATGAGGCACTGGCTTCGGGCACTGCTCTTCCAAGGGATAAATCAGTTTGGCTCTCTTCGTCCGAGACTATTCCCAGATCCTCCCAGAGCAGCTCTGAAAGAGTGTCGTTTTCGTTCCAGCCAATTATCGCGGCCGGTATCGAGCTAGCTAACTGTCTGAGCCGCCCGATAATCATCAACGTTTGTGCACTGGCGGAATGCAATGCCTGGGCCCGCAGCGAGTCTTTTATGGTCTCATAGACCTGACGCTCAGCAGGAGAAAGGGCTATTCGGACAACCGAGGCATTGCGAATGACGCGGTTCTGGATGACGTCTCGCTTCCGTGTTCGCGTGAGCACATCATTAAGCAACGAGCGCCCCTCGAGAACCCTTGCCACTCGCGTACGATCGCTCGGTTGCCGCAGATCGGTTGTTTCGGACGCAAGCTGTCTCAGCGCTTGGTCCTGGCTGAAGAATGGGCTTGTTAAAGCCTCCTGCACCGCATTCTGGAAGCGAACCGGATCGGCGGGCATTCGCATCACGGCGTTGAGAGCCTCCGTAATCGGTGCATTTGCACGCCTCATCGCATTGAAGACGTCCAGATTGGCGTAACGATCGGCGTCGAGCAGCGTCAATAGTTGAAACAGGTTTTCGCTACCGATTTGAATTGGAGTCGCAGTGAGCAGAACCAGGTGCGACGAAGCACTCGCCAGCAGAGTGGCGAGGTAATTCGCGGCAGTGGCGGGATTGCGCAGGTAGTGAGCTTCATCGATAATTACGAGATCGATGAGTTCCGTCTCATCTGATGATTCACGTTCGGCCAAAAATGCCGCAAGCCGCTGCCGAGGCCCCACCGGACGTTCTGTGTCTTCTGGTCGAGGCCTTCGTGCGCGAAGTGATTCAATGCTACCGATCGAAACGAAAGAGGTGGTGGCGTCTTCCGTTACTCTCTCCAGCTGCTGAAGCAGTTCATTGGCATCAACGATATTCGCATCAATCGAAAAACGATTGCGCAGCTCGTTTTGCCACTTCTGCTGCAGCATCGAAGGGCAGACTACGAGCAGCCGCCGAGAGCCGAACCGGGCTTGGAGTTCTTTCCAGACGTAGATCGCCTCGATGGTCTTTCCCAGACCGACCTCGTCGGCGATGAGGATACGCCCGCTGGTCGAAGAGACCAGCTTGAGTACGGGCTTGAACTGATGCGGGTAAAATTCCGCATCTCCCGTGCCCATGGAGTAGAACACGTCGGTAAGTCGGCCCTTTACTTTCTCGGTGAGTATGGCTCGGTGCAGGTGCTCCGGACCCGAAAGCCGAAGTGCGGCCACCGCGTCCAGACGGGTTTCCACCTCCGGAACACGCTCGAGCTGTTCGCACGGAACCTGGCTAATCTCGCCGCTTTTCAGCCGCAACCGCGCGTAGCGCCGGCCGGCGAAACTCATAGTCTCGCCAGTCGTTCGGCCGGTTTTCGCAGGATCAAAAATTGATCGAACTAAAATTCCCGGAGTCGAAAAATCAACTTGGTCTTCAATCTGACCAGAACTGAGTGAATTCATTCATGAAAGCCCGGCGCCCTTGGTGACATCCTGTCACGACTTAGGATTGAATCCAACGAAATTGCGAGTGGATGTAGCTAGAATAAAGTCGGAGAAGAAAGACCCGATCCGCCTTCGCGCCGCCCCATCCAATCCGTAGAACTACGGAGCGGCGGCACGGAGTCATCTAGATCCCAGTCGATCTCGATGGCTTCACAAAAAGGTTTGTTATCCTTGGCCAACGTTTCTCCTGATGCATTGTTGTTTTTGGGATAGGGCTGATTGACACGCTGCTAGATGCAGGCCAACGCGCCAAAAGGGTAATCTATTAGAAGACTAGCGGTCTAATTGGGGTTCAAAGGACAATCATGAAGGAATGGATTGCCGTTCTGAGGGCTGCGAACGCCGCGGCGCGGTGGCACGTTCATCAGCGCCGAAAAGGCGCCGCCCAAGAACCCTACGTTAACCACCTTCTCGAAGTAGCCAGCCTCGTCGCGGACGCAACTCAGGGTCAAGATCCCGAACTAGTCGTTGCGGCTCTCTTGCATGATGCCATAGAGGACCAGGAAGTTCCCTCCGATCTCATTGCAAGGGAGTTCGGCACCAGGGTTGCTGCGCTCATTGCGGAAGTGACGGACGACAAGTCGCTGGACAAGGCCGAGCGCAAGCGGCTTCAGGTCGAGCATGCGCCGAAAAAAACTGACGCCGCGAAACTCATCAAGCTCGCAGACAAAACGAGTAACGTCCGAGCGATTGCCTTTGCCCCCTCTCCCGACTGGTCCGTTAGACGTCGGCTCGAATATATCGACTGGGCCAAAAAGGTCGTTCAGGGCTTGCGCGGCGCCTCTCCGTGGCTTGAAGAGCAGTTCGATCGCGCCGTCGAGGATGCTGAACGGTCGTTGGCTGTTCCAAAATCGCGGACCTGAGGATCGCGGGGTATGCCATCGCCAAATCTCCTTCTTCACATTCCCCATAGCTCCCGGCTCGTTCCGCCTAAAGAAAGAGCGCAACTTGCTCCGGACGACCAAACGTTGGGGCTGGAGTTGCTTCGCATGACCGATGCATTCACAGACGAGCTCTTCGCACCCACACCGCTCGAATCTGCGCGGGTGGTCTTTCCCGTCAGCCGCCTGGTCTGCGACGTCGAGCGATTTCCTGACGACGCCGACGAACCGATGGCGTTGCGGGGCATGGGCGCCGTCCATGTAAAGACAACCGACGGACAGCCCCTGCGCGAGCATCTGACGGTGGCCGAGCGGGCTCGGCTTATCGACACCTGGTACCGGCCCCATCATCAGAGGCTCACAGACGCGGTGGATCAGCTAGTTGCCGACCAGGGGAGCTGCATCATCGTCGATTGCCACAGCTTCTCGTCGCGACCTCTGCCCCATGAACCCGACCAGGACCCAGGCCGGCCGGACATCTGCATAGGGACTGACAGCTGGCATACGCCCGCGCAACTGCGCGATGAGCTGGTGGCCGCGGTATCTGCCAGAGGATTTTCAGTCCTCGTCGACCGTCCCTTCGCCGGCGCCCTGGTGCCTGCAAAACAACATCATCGAGAGCTAAGTGTCCAAGCCATTATGATCGAGGTTAATCGACGGCTCTACATGGATGAAGCAACTGGTGAGCGACTGCCGGGCTTCAGTGAAGTCAGGCAGGCCGTTTCGGAGATGCTGGCGGTAGCGGGTCGCTATCCGCACTAACGAAGGCAACGCCGATCCGTGCTACTTAGCCTCACGGCTTCCAGCAAGAACAGCCCGGAATGCATCTACTGGTGCGGCGCCTCACGCCCGGCGGCTTACTTGCCCATCGGCGTTAATGACCGCTTTGGAAGGCCGACCTGTTGGTCTGCGGGACATCCTTCATCCTGCTATCGGCCACCGCGACCGCGGTCGTCGCAGCGCCCGGCATCGAGTTGATAAGCGCGTCGGCTGAAGCGGTCCGATCGTTGTGCTTGTCAAGTAGCTCGGGGGGTCGCCAAGCTTAATCTAATCACGGGACTCCGGCGTGGACGCCTTGCCCCCACCGATCACGAACCCACTTCCAGACTTTGTCGTGTCCCGCCACTTTGGATTGGCGGATAATTCCTTCAGATAGATTTCGCGCGTCGTCTCGCTGCTCGCCATCCGTTCCGTCTTGCTTTTGGGGGCCGCGGAATTCGGCGTGACCCCGTTTGATCCCGACTTCTGCGTCATAACGTGCTGCACCTTTTCAATAGCGTCTGCGGCCGGACTCGAAGTCAGCCACATGGACGGTCGCATCACCTACTTTGAGGAAGCACTGTTTTACAATGGCCTCAAGCTCCCGCTGGATCTATCTTGAACTTCGCAGCCTCGAAATCACCGACTCCATAGGCGTCTCGCAACACCCGAAATGCCAACCGCGCAACGAAGGCGAGCTCCCTTTGGCCTTCGATCTGGATTTTTCGAGAAAAATTCTTCGACGCCCCAGGCGCTGAAAACCCAAACTCGCTGGTCAGTTTTTCACGCCTCTCAGCGGTCAGAATCGATGCGAGTTCCGGAACATAGTTCTCCGAAACAGCCTCGCAGCGCAGATATCGACCATAGGGGGGCGCAAGACATTGGAAATAGAGGCGCCCAAATTCAAAAATGCAATGCGCGTCCAAACCGTTTTTGCGGCGCCAGTAATCGATTCGCCTCAGATAAGCGAACGCCGTTCTCAACCACCGTTCCTCCGACGAGGACAATTCTCCGAGCGGCGGCTCTCCTTCCCGCAGTTTGTGAAGAATGACGACTGAGGGAGCAGGCTTCGGTTCTTTGTCATCAGCATCCGCGGGCAGCGGTGGAAATCCGATCTCCTGCGCAATGCGACCAACCGTACGCCAGAATGTCTTGGTTTCGTTGCTGCGTAACCACCATATCCAAAGTGCTGCCCAGTCCGGCAGAGCAATGCCGGTTCGCTGGTAGACGCCAACGATTCTGATCCAATCGGCGCTCCGCGGATCTTCATATTCAGGTGGGTTCTGGCCCTTTGACGCGGTCAAGTAGTCAAGCGCTTGCTTAAGAAAACCTTTGACCTTAGCCCACTCCTCCTCCGTGAGCAGATTCCGGGCACGCAAAGCTGCCATCAGCTTCACGGACTGATCATCGAGCAGTCGGCTGCTCTCGAACTCGATCATCGCGAGTTCGTCTTCCCATTGTTTGGCTTGATGCAAGTCCCCGCCCCTTCAGCTTGCCTCGGAAACCTAGCTCAGCTTTGGGCCCGCGCAAACGGCCGGACGCCTTGATCCACCGACGATCCATGCCGAAGCTGATCGAGGTAGTCCGCCCACACCTGCATCATCTCGACCCGCTCACTCCAGAACTCCGCGGCGTGCATGTAGGCGCGGCGGACGTCATTCTCTTCCATGTGCGCCAGTTGCCTTTCGATCGCATCCGGATTCCACCGCCCCATCTCGTTGAGCAACGTCGAGGCGGTCGCCCGGAAACCCGAGACGCTGACTTCTTCCTTCGAATAGCCGAGCCGGCGCAGCGCAGCATTCAGGGTGTTGTTGCTCATGCAGCGGCGGACCGAGTCCACCGCCGGGAACACAAACTCGCCCTGCCCGGTCAGGCCGTGCAACTCGCGCAGGATGACGATCGCCTGGCGCGCCAGCGGCACGCGATGCGGTCGCTTCATCTTCATGGTCGCGGCCGGCACGACCCAGATGGCCTTGTCGAAATCGATCTCCTTCCAGCGCGCCAGCCGCAGTTCGCCGGGCCGGACGAACAGCAGCGCCGAGAGTTTTAGCGCAAGCCGGGTGGTCGGCTGACCGCTATAATCTTCGATCGCCCGCAGCAGCGCGCCAAGCTCGGTCGGATCGGTGATGGCGGCGCGGTGATTCACCTTCGGGGTCGTGAGTGCCCCGCGCAGGTCGACCGCAATGTCGCGCGTGGCCCGTCCCGTCGCGATCGCATAGCGAAAAACCATGCCGGCGACCGCGCGCAGCCGACGGGCGCTTTCGTACCGCCCGCGCTCTTCAAATTTCCGCAAGGCATGCAGCAGCTCGGGCGCGGTGACCTCGCCGACCGGGCGATCGCCGAAGGCGGCATAGGCCGGTTCGAGCAGCCAGCGGTTCTTTTTCAGCGTCGCCTCCGAGCGCTCCTCCCGTCGCTGCTTCTCCAAAAATTCTTCCGCGACCTCGCGAAAACTGTTGCCGCCGGCGGCCTTGGCGATCTTCTCCAATCGCCGCTCGAGGCTCGGGTCCTTGCCGTTGGCGAGCAGCTTGCGGGACGCCTCGCGGCGCTCGCGGGCCTCGGCCAGCGTCACGTGCGGATAGGCCCCGAGCGCGATCTGCTTCTGCTTGCCCTCGAAGCGATAGGCGAAGCGCCACAGCCGGCTGCCGTTTTTGCAGACCAGTAGGTAGAGCCCGTCGAAATCGGTGAGCTTGTAGTCGCGCTCACCCGGCTTGGCGCTGCGGACTTTCGTGTCGTTCAGCATGGCGTCCTCGTGCTGGCATGACCGAACAAAAGCGGATTCGGTGCCAGCAAAGATACCAGCCGTGCCAGCGGCTGCCAACGAACGGAACCGGACGTACCCGCGCGCCTGTGGATTTAAGTCTTTGAAATTGTTTTTGGAAAAGTCGTCAGCGGACGCCTGCGAACAGATGCGAACACCGGTGTGGTGCCCAGGGGCGGAATCGAACCACCGACACTGCGATTTTCAGTCGCATGCTCTACCAACTGAGCTACCTGGGCGTGCTCCAAAGAGGGGCCAAGGCCCATCGAGCGGGCGGTTTATAGTGGGCTCGGAGCGGCATGTCCACCCGGCTTCGCCAAGTGGCTTCGCCGGGCGCGGCCCGGCTGTGCACAAGGTGGGGCGGGCTTGCTGCGGTTGGCGCGTGGCGAATCGGACGCCGAAATAACCAACTGATATTACTTAGTTATTCTTCGCCGTCGGCCTCGTCGTCGCGGCCGGGGATGACGTAGGAGCCTTTCAGCCAGCGGTTCAGGTCGACGTCGCGGCAGCGCGAGGAGCAGAACGGGCGGGTAGCTTCCGACTGCGGCTTGCCGCAGATCGGGCAGGTTTTGAGCGGGCCGGCGGGCTTTTTGACGTGGTCGTCCATGATGTCGGCAGCTTACTCGGGGTGAAGGCGTTCAAGAGCCTGTCGGCAAAGCGGTTCCTCGGGCGGACGCGCAGGCGTCGCGGGCCGGGTCCGGCGGCCCATTCTACTGTGCATGGGGTTGTTTTCGAGATTTTTGTCGGCGCGCTAGATGGCCGTGGCGTTGAGCCAGCCGAAGCGGATCGGAAAACCCTCGCCGCCGAGCAGCGTCGTGGTCTCGTACAGCGGCAGGCCGACGACGTTGCTGTAGGACCCCACCATCTTCACCACGAACGAGCCTGCGATGCCCTGCACGGCGTAGCCGCCGGCTTTGCCGCGCCATTCACCGGAGCCGATATAGGCCTGGATGTCGTCCTCGGAGAGGCGCTTGAAGCGGACGCGGGTCTCGACCAGCCGCTGGCGGAAGGCCTCGCGCGGCGTCACCAGGCAGATCGCGGTGTAGACGCGATGGTTGCGGCCCGACAGCAGCCGCAGGCACTGCGCCGCCTCGTCCACGAGGTTGGCCTTGGGCAGGATGCGGCGGCCGACCGCCACAACCGTGTCGGCCGAGAGGATGAAGGCGCCGCGCAGCTCGTCGTCGAGCTGCACCGATTTCAGCGCCGCATCGGCCTTGGCCCTTGCGAGACGGTTGGCGCAGGCGCGCGGCAGCTCGCCCCGCTTCGGCGTCTCGTCGACGTCGGCCGGCCGGAGCGCGTCCGGCTCGATGCCGGCCTGGTTGAGCAGCGACAGGCGCCGCGGCGAACCGGAGGCAAGTACGAATTTGGGGCGGCCGAGCATCAGGTGATTTTTGGGGATGAAGCAGGGGGTGAATTGCGCGCGGAACCTATCGGAAGGGGGCTGATTTCACAACCCGGGAACCCGGACTTTACTGATTCGAGGCGTCCAACATGCGTGTGCCCTCGGTCTGTGACGCGGGTGTTACGGCTAACCGCTCGCCGCGCCGACCTTCGCGAAACGCCTGCGGATGCGCATCAGGAGCTGGTCGCAGACCTCGCGGTAGGCGGCGAGCTTCTGGTCGCGGCTGCCTTCGATGGTGGTGGGATCCTGCGTCGGCCAGTATTCGACGTCGGCGGCGAGCGTGCGGGTCAGCTCCAGCGCCTTGTGGTGCGCTTCGGGCGAGAGCGTGATGATGAGGTCGAAATTCAGCCCCTCCCAATCCTCCAGCTCCTCGAAGGTCTGCGGCTTGTGGGCGGAGATGTCCTGCCCCAGTTCGTCCATCACGGCGACCACGAAGGGATCGAGCTCGCCCTTCCTGGCGCCGGCCGACTTCACGTAGAGGCCCTGCGGAAACATGTGTCGCAGCAGGCTCTCGGCCATCGGCGAGCGCACGCTGTTCATCGCGCAGGCGAACAGCACCGATTGCGGATCGCGTGCGCGTGGCGGCGCCGCCATCGCGCCTAGCCTCTTTTGAAAGAGGGCATGGCCTTGTCGGAAAACCGCTGCACATTTTTCCGGGCCATTGAGCCGTTTGTCTTGCGCATGATCTGGTCCGAAAACCGGTGTCCACTTTTCGGGATCATGCGCCTAACCCTTCCAGTGCAGGACGGTGATGAGCGTGAACAGCCGGCGCGAGGTCTCGAAGTCGACCCGCACCTTGCCCTTCAGCCGCTCCTGGAGCGTGCGCGATCCCTCATCATGGATGCCGCGGCGGCCCATGTCGATGGCCTCGATCTTGTCCGGGGTCGCCGTCCGGATCGCCTGATAGTAGCTGTCGCAGATCATGAAATAGTCCTTCACGATCCGCCGGAACGGCGTCAACGACAACAGATGCGCGACCACGGGCGTGCCGTCCCCGCGGCGAATGTCGAACATCAACCGGCTGCCGGTGATGCCGATATGCAGCGTGAACGGCCCCTTCCCGTCGGCGCCGTCGGGCGCGAACAAATTCTGCTCGATCAGATCGTAGATCGCGATCGCGCGTTCATGCTCGATGTCGGGACCGGAACGGCCGATCGAGTCCTCGTCGAGGGTGACCGCGACGATGCGATTGGTCGAGTCGTCCTGTTCGGGCGGCTGGGTCATGACAGATTGAGGCGCAATCCAATCGAGCGCGAATGAGCGTCCAGCCCCTCCGCTTGTCCGAGCGTCATCGCGGCAGGTCCGAGCGCACGCAGCTGGTCCGGTCCGCATTTCAGGATCGAGGTGCGCTTCATGAAGTCGGCGACTCCGAGGCCTGAGGAGAACCGCGCCGAGCGCGCCGTCGGCAGCACGTGGTTGGAGCCGCCGACATAGTCACCGATCGCCTCCGGCGTATGCGCCCCGAGGAACACCGCGCCGGCGTTGCGGATCTTTCCGGCAAGCGCGTCGGGATCATCAGTCATGATCTCGAGATGCTCGGCCGCGATCGCATCCGCGAGCGGAATGGCGTCGGCAAGATTCTTGACCATGATGATGGCGCCGAAATCGGCCCAGGAGGCGCTTGCAATTGCTGTGCGCGGCAATGTCTTCAGCTGCGCTTCGACGGCCTTTTCGACATCGGCGGCGAGCCGCGCGGAATCCGTGATCAGGATCGATTGCGCGCTGGCATCATGCTCGGCCTGCGCCAGCAGATCAGCCGCGATCCAGTCGGCATTGCCGGTGTCGTCGGCAATCACCAGCACTTCGGAGGGGCCGGCGATCATATCGATGCCGACCTTGCCGAACACCAGCCGTTTTGCGGCGGCGACATAGGCGTTGCCGGGGCCGACGATCTTGGCCACCGGCGCGATCGTGGCGGTACCGTGCGCGAGCGCCGCCACGGCCTGCGCGCCGCCGACGCGGTAGATCTCGCTGACGCCGCCAAGCGAAGCGGCCGCCAGCACCAGCGGGTTGAGCTTGCCGTCCGGCGACGGCACCACCATGACGAGGCGCGCAACGCCGGCGACTTTTGCGGGCACCGCATTCATCAGCACCGAGGACGGATAGGCCGCGGTGCCGCCGGGCACATAGAGGCCCGCGGATTCGATCGCGGTATAGCGCCAGCCGAGCTCGACGCCGAGCGGATCGGTGAAGCGCTCGTCCTTCGGGAGCTGGCGGCGGTGATAGGTCTCGATGCGGTCGCGCGCGAGCTTGAGCGCATCCAGCGTCGTGGCATCGCAGGCCTTCACGGCCGTCTCGATCTCGGCGGCGGTGACGCGAAGACCGGATGCATCCAGCTTCAGCCGGTCGAACTTTGCCGTGGCCTCGAGCAGGGCCGCATCGCCCCGCCTGGCGACGTCGTCGACGATGGTGCGCACGGCGGCCTCGACGTCGGCCGAGACCTCGCGCTTGGCGGCGAGGAAGGCCGCGAATCGCTGGTCAAAATCGGCGCTGCTGCGGTCGAGACGAACGGGCATTTTTGGCTTGGCTTCCGGCTGGTCTTTGGGGCGGATTGGCTCACCCGACCCCCTGCTCAATGGCGCGGCGGGGAAGCTGCGTCAACCCTCGGGAGATGCCGTTCCGGCAGCGTCCCGACCTGGCTTGACTGGTATACCGGCCAACTCACCCCTCCTCCTCGAGGCCCAGTCCCGCCCCCAGCTCGTCCGCCCCCAGATCGGTTAACTCGCATTCCAGACATTCGACGTCGAGGCGGATGGCGCCGCCATGAGCGAACAGCAGCAGCGCGCTGCCGCCGGGCTCCTCGTCGCGGCCGTCCTGGGGGTGAAACTCGATGCCGACGAGGTCCAGAACCTCGTCCGGCGCGCCGAGGTCGATGTTGCGCGACTTGCAGGCGAGCACGCGGTCGAAGCGGAGCGCGGCGACCAGCCGACGGGGTTCGGCCTCGCCGTCCAGCGACTGCTCCCAGTCCAGCCGGCTCATCCCGACCACCAGCCGCTTCTCGCTTTGCCGCCAGATGATGTCGGCGGCCTGAACGCGGGCGTCCTGCACATGGGTCGAGATCACGGCGAGATCGTCGGCGTCGAGCGCGATCAGTTTGAGCTGGGGAGACATCGCCGGCATTTCTCCTCGGGGTCCGATAGGGCTCAACGCGCGCGGACGCGGAAATTTCCGCGAAACTAACGGGCCAGCCGGCTAGAGGCTATTGATATCCTCCATCTCCAGCACCTTCCGCGGATACCCCTCCCGGGCGACACGAATCATGGCGCGGCCCATCTGCTCGGTCGAGGTGACGAGCCGCGGCGAGATCCGGCGCAGCGCCGACCAGAGCGGCCCGGTTGCGGCATACACGGCCTGCACCCAGGCAGTCTTGGAGCGGGCGCCGTGCAGGGGCTGGATCGCGCCTGGACGGAACATGTAGGCGCCCCGGAACGGCAGCTTGAGCAGATCGTTTTCGGTCTTGCCCTTGATCCGCGCCCACATCCGCGATCCTTGCTCGGTGGAATCGGTGCCGGCGCCGGTGACGTAGACGAACGTCATCTGCGGATTGAGCTTCGCGAGCGTCGTCGCTGCCGCGAGCGTGAGATCGTAGGTGAGATGGCGATAGCGATCCTCGCTCATGCCGATCGAGGAGACGCCGAGGCAGAAGAAGCAGGCATCGAAACCCGTGAGCTGCGCTTCGATCGCCGAGTAGTCGGTGAAATCGCCGTGCGTGATTTCGGTGAGCTTGGCGTTGCGGACGCCGGTCGGGCTGCGGCCGACCACGAGCACGCGGTCGATGCCGGTGTCGATCAGGCATTCGCGCAATACGCCCTGCCCGACCATGCCGGTCGCGCCGAAGATGATGACTTGCATCGTGACGTCCCCAACCGGCCCGCGGCTCATGCGGCGACCGCCATCTCGTCGAAAGATACACCGGTCAACGTCGCCGAGACATCCCACAACATGGCGGTCGCGGCGAAATCCTTCGCCTGCGGCATGATCTTCGCCGGCGCGGGTGACCCCTTCAATTCGTAGAACCAGTTCGGACCGTATTAGCCGCCGGGCTCTGCAGCCGGCGAGGTCGCCGCGAACACCGTGGGCAGCGCGCCCTCGGCTGCGGAGTGGCTGATGAAAGGCTGGAGCCAACGGCTCACACGCCACTGGAAGCTGTTGGCGCCTGGCCCGTTCGGAATGAGATCGGTCCGCGCGTAGCCGGGATGGGCAGCAAGGCTCGTCAGGCCCCAGCCGGCGGAGAGGCTGCGGCGCTGCAGCTCCAGCGAAAACATCAGCATCGCCAGCTTGGACTGGCAATAGGCGCGCCAGGGACGATAGGAACGCTTGCCTTGCAGATCGTCGAAATTGATCGCGCCGGAGCGCGAGGCTCGATAGGTTGACGATGCGCGGCGCTTTCGCGCGGCGAAGCTGCGGCAACAGCTGTGCCGTCAGCGCGTAATGGCCGAGATAGTTGGTGCCGAGCTGCATCTCGAAACCATCCTCCGTCTGCTGCCGCTTCGGCAGCGCCATCACGCCGGCGTTGTTGATCAGGAGATCGAGCTGCTCGTTGCTGGCGGCAAAGCGCCTGGTAAAATCGGCGACGGAGGCGAGACTGGCGAGATCGAGATGCTCGTAGGCGATCAATGCGTTGGGAAACCGCTCGCAAATGCCTTCGATCGCCCGGAGGCCCTTTGCGTCGTTGCGCCCGGTGAGTATGACAATGGCACCGGCGCCCGCCAGCGCCATCGCCGTCTCGTAGCCGAGGCCGCCCGTCGCCCCGGTCACGACGGCGGTCTTGCCGCTGAGGGAGGGGATGTCTGCCGTGCTCCAGTCGGTCATGCCGTATCTCCGTTCGGGGCTGGAATGAGGCCCGCGACCGGTCTAAATGTGCACTGAGTGCAAGTTTGCAAGAGGTGAAATAATTTGAAGGCTTCGAAGCCCGGCGGGAAATCGGTCAGGACAGGCGCCAAGCCATTGCCGGCAGGAGCAAAATCCCCTGATGGCCCCGGCCTGCGCCAGCGGAAATTGCAAGAGACCCGCGAGCGGCTGACCCGCGCGGCGATGGCGCTGTTCCTGGAGCGCGGCTTCGAGGCCACGACCATCGACGACATCGCGACCGCGGCGGACGTGTCACGCCGCAGCTTCTTCCACTACTTCGCGTCGAAAGAGGACGTAGTCGCCGCCTGGCAGGAGGGCGCAGCAAGCGCGCTGGTCGCAGAGGTCGTGGCGCGGCCAGCGGGCGAAACCATGCTGACGGCGGCGGAGAATGCGATCGCGGCGGCGGTCAGGCGGATCGACCCGGCGGAAGCGGCGGCGATGTCGCGGCTCAAGCGCGATAATCCCGCGCTTCAGGCGCGCGACCAGCTCAAATACGAGAAGCTCGAGCGCGCACTGGCCGAAGGGCTTTCGCAGCGTGCCAAAACCAAATCGGACAGATTGAAGGCACGGCTCGTCGCCATGATCGCCACCGGCGCGATGCGCGTCGGCGGCGAGAGCTGGATCGGCGAAGATGGGCGGGAGAAACCGGAGGTCTTCGTGAAGCGCACCTTCGATGCGATCAGGGCGATTTTGAAGTGACGCTCTTCCCCTCTCCCCTTGTGGGAGAGGGTGGATCAATCGCACTTCGCGCGATTGAGATGGGTGAGGGGGCGTCTCCGCGCGTGAACTCTTGCAGTTCGACTCGTTGAAGCAGACCCCTCATCCGGCGCCATAGCCGATGCAGAGCATCGGCGTTCTTAAGAACGGTGGTCGAAGGCCGCCGATGCCACCTTCTCCCACAAGGGGAGAAGGAAGAACTCCCTCACGCCTTGAAGAACGCGAGCAGGTCCGCGTTGATGGTTTCGGCGTGCGTGGTCGGCATGCCGTGCGGGAAGCCCTTGTAGGTCTTGAGCGTGCCGTTCTTCAGCAGCTTGGCCGACAGCGGGCCGGAATCGGCGTAGGGAACGATCTGGTCGTCGTCGCCGTGCATCACCAGCACGGGCACGCTGATCTTCTTCAGGTCCTCGGTGAAATCGGTCTGCGAGAACGCGACGATGCCGTCGTAATGCGCCTTCGCGCCGCCCATCATGCCCTGGCGCCACCAGTTCTGGATCACCGCTTCCGACGGCTTTGCGCCGGGACGGTTGTAGCCGTAGAAAGGCCCGGAAGCGAGGTCGCGGTAGAAGCCGGTGCGGCTGGCGGCGAGCTGCTTCTGGAGATCGTCGAACACGCTCTTCGGAAGGCCGCCGGGATTGGCCGCCGTCTGCACCATCAGCGGCGGCACCGCGGAGAGGATCGCGGCCTTCGCCACCCGGCTCTCGCCGTGACGCGCGATGTAGTGCACGACTTCACCGCCGCCGGTGGAGTGGCCGACATGGATGGCGTTCTTGAGGTCGAGATGTGCGGTCACCGCCGCGAGATCGTCGGCATAGTGATCCATGTCGTGGCCGTCGGCGACCTGAGACGAGCGGCCGTGGCCGCGGCGGTCATGGGCGATGACGCGGTAGCCGTGATTGGCGAAGAATATCATCTGCGTGTCCCAGTCGTCGGCCGACAGCGGCCAGCCATGGCTGAACACGATCGGCTGGCCCGAGCCCCAATCCTTGAAAAAGATCTCGACGCCGTCCTTGGTGGTGATGGTGGGCATGAATGGCTCCTTCAGTGGAAATCAATCCGGGGCGCGCAAGTACGCGAGCCGGCAATCCGGAGATGGTCGGGCGATATCACGAGGTCGAGGCCGCGCACCGACCGCGAACGTGCGATCAGGCAAACGTCATCGGCTTGTAGCGGCGCCAGGCGCCGATGGTCAGCACCACGAAGAACACCAGCACGATGCCCTGCACCACGGCGAACACGGGGCCTCCCGGCGGATTCGGCGGCACGGCAGGCGCGAGCGCGGCGAGTGCCGGCACCTTCAGGAACGACTGGATCACCAGCACGAAGACGTTGAAATAGAGCGAGATCATCGCGGTCACGATGTAGACGGGACGCCAGACCCCTTTGAGCTTCATGCCGTAGAGCGCGAGGCAGGCGATCGCGAGAGCGAGATGCCGGCGATGATGTACGAGGGCAGCAGCTCCTTGAACGGAAACAGGAAGCCGGTGACGCTGGTGAGGATCGTGAACAGCAGGAAGATCGCGGTGAGGCCCGGCATCGACTTCGACCCGAGCAGGCCGAACATCACGACCAGGCCGGCAACGATGCCGATCAGGCTGATGATGACATGGACCAACGTGAAGGCGGGCAGGCTCAACCCAAGAACCACGGCATCTCTCCTACTCTCTGCATTGAGATCAGGCGATTGATATTACGGTCCTCATCGGATGGCTACATACGCGATGTCACAGGCTCGTGCGGAGCCATGCGCCGTCGTGCGAATCGACAAACGCATGACTGGATTTTTTGCACCGCTGTCACAAACCACGGCAGTTTGTAGCCCGGACGGAGCGAAGCGAAATCCGGGGTTCTCGCGTGTGGATGGTGTCGTCCCGGATTACGCTGCGCTCCATCCGGGCTACGAGCTTGCGGGTGTTCGACAAAAGTTGAATCGAATTTGGCAGGCGCTTCGCGCGCTCACACTTCCTTGGTGTCGAAGATCAACAGATCGGCGCCGCCGCTGGCGAACTTCGGCACGTCGCCTGCGGCCGCCTTGCCCGCGTCGCTGCCGAAGGCCTTCTGGATGTCGCCCACGCTGTCGAAGCTGAGAATGGCGACGAGGTGGACACCCGATGGTCCGGCGGGCGAGCCGACTGCGCCCGTACTGACGGCGTATTTCTTCAGGCCGGGAAGTTTCTTCGCGAGCGGAATGTGGGTCTCGGCATAATGCTTGTCGAAGGCGGCGGCGTCCTTGGGCGTCTTGTAGAGCACGACGAGTTCGGCCATTTAGTCCTCCCTTGTGAATCTCTTGTCTTCCACGCGCGATTGGCCTCGCGACGGGGCGATAGTCCGTGGGACGCGGCGAGATGGCAAGTGAGATTCCGCTTGCCTTCTGCTTGTCTTGTCCTTGACTAAAGCGCCGGTTTTGCGGCGTCGCCGAGATAGCCGTGCAGGGAGGCCACGACTTGCGCGCCTTCGCCGATGGCGCCGCCGACGCGCTTGACCGAGCCGGAGCGGACGTCGCCGACCGCGTAGACGCCGGGCACCGAGGTCTCCAGTGGGGCCACCAGTTTACCCTGGTTCAGCTCGGACTGCGCACCCGTCACGACGAAGCCGCCGCGATCGAGCGTGACGCCGCAACCGTCGAGCCAGCTGGTGGCGGGATCGGCACCGACGAACAAAAAGAGATTCTTGATGTCGGCAGAGTCCTCGTCATCAGACAACCGGCTCTTCCAGCGGATGCGCCGCAGCAGCGAGGCCTCGTCGCCCTCGAGCGCGGTGATCTCGGTGTTGAACATCAATTCGATGTTCGGTGTCGCTTCGATGCGCTCGATGAGATAGCGCGACATGCTGGCCCCCAGGCCCCCGCCGCGGATGATCATCAGCACCTTCTTGGCGTGCCCCGACAGGAACACGGCCGCCTGCCCCGCCGAATTGCCGGCACCGACCAGGGCCACCTCCTCGCCGGCGCAGAGCCGCGCCTCGACCGGAGAGGCCCAATACCAGACGCCGCGGCCCTCGAACTTGTCGAGGTTCTCGATCTCGGGGCGGCGATAACGCGCGCCGCTCGCAACCACGACTGCGCGCGAGCGCAAGGGATCGCTGCCGTCGAGCGTCACGGCAAACGCGCCGTCCTTGCGCGAGCAGTCCAGCGACTTCACTGTGACGGGAATCATGATCTCCGCGCCGAATTTCTGCGCCTGGTTGAACGCGCGTGCGGTCAGAGCCAGGCCGGAGATGCCGGTCGGGAAGCCCAGATAGTTCTCGATGCGCGCGCTGGCGCCGGCCTGGCCGCCGAAGGCGCGGGTGTCGAGCACCGCGACCGAAAGCCCTTCGGACGCCGCATACACCGCGGTGGCGAGCCCCGCCGGTCCGCAGCCGACGATCGCGACATCGTAGATGCGGTCGTTGCGGGGGCCGCCGATCATGCCGATCGCGCGCGCAACCTCGGTTTCGCTGGGGTTGCGCAGCACCTCGCCGCTTGCAGCTACGACCAGCGGCCAGTCTTCCGGCTTCGGCGAATAGCGCGCGATCACCTCGGCGGCGTCGCGGTCACGCTCGGGATCGAGCAGATGATGCGGCTGGCCGTTGCGGGTGAGGAAGCCCTGCAAGCGCACCACGCCGGCCGAATGCGAGGGACCGATCAGCACCACACCGCCGACGCCGGCCTGGAGCAGATTGACCCGGCGCAGGATCAGCGCGCGCATGATACGCTCGCCGAGTTCGGCCTCGGCGACCAGCAGCGCGCGCAGGCGGGGCGGCGGCAGCAGCAGTGTCTCGACCTCGCCTTCGGCGCGGCCGTCGACCAGCGCCGGCCGGCCCGAGAGCTGGCTGAGCTCGGCCAGAAATTGCCCCGGCCCCTGGTCGATCAGCGGGGTGACATTGCCGAGCCCGTCGCGCTGGGTGATGGCGACGTGGCCCTTCAGCACGACAAACATGCCCGGTCCGGGCTTGCCGGTCTCGAACAGGAATTCGCCGTCGGCGTAAGTGCGGACCTCGCCGAAATTCCGCATGCGCTCGATCTCGGCCGATGTCAGCGCCGGAAAGGTCTGCTCAGGGCGCGTGAACCGCGACATCTGCGCATCACCATCGTTTCGTTGCTGCTCGTCCTGCCCCATTGCCACGTCCATGCACTCCAAAAATTCTAATCGCCAGACTTCAATCGCCAGTCTTGCCGGCGGTCCCCTCATCTAGGGAAGCATCGTCGTTCTGCGAGGGGTCGGTGATTGCGGCGCGTTCGCGCGCCTGCACTTTCCGTCGCTTCAGGTTTTCGCGCAGCGCCGATTTCAGCCGGTCGTCCCGCGCCCCCCTCGCCTGTCTCGTGCTCTTGTCGTTCTCGTCAGCCATCAGCGGTCCATACCAGCGATCCGCGATAACATGCCCGGAGAATGCGGCAGCTCAAGAGGCCCCTCGCGAACTGTTCGTGCGAAATCCAAAATGGGCCGAATGCCATGCCGCGGCCAACTGGCCAGTTGGCCGGGGATATCGGAACCGAAATCGGCGGAAAGTCGGTACTTTCACCTGAAAACGGGCATTTTGGCCCCGATATCGACCCGATTTTCTCGTTTTGGCGGAGCTAGCAAGCTTGCACAGGAGGGGGGCTTGTGGCAGATATCGGCCCGCTTGGTAGGCCCCCTGGCGGCCGATTCTTATCCCAGCACATGCTGCCGTAGCTCAGTGGTAGAGCACTCCATTGGTAATGGAGAGGTCGACAGTTCAATCCTGTCTGGCAGCACCATTAATGTCCATGTGACATCAACATCTTACTGAAACAGTTGAGGCTTTCGCGCTGCGCCTGATACACACGGGTGCTACACGATGGTTTTGCGAATGGCCTGCCCTACTAAGCGTCGCGGTTCTGACAACTGGTACTACCGCAAGCGCATCCCGGCTGATGTTCAAGCGATCTTGGCGAAGTTGCCAAAGGATCAGCGTCCACCAAGCTGGTTCAAGGATCACATCAGCATCTCGCTCAAGACGGCCGATCGCGCTGCCGCGAAGGCGAAGTGTCCCGACGTTGCTGCCGAGGTCGAGCACACAATGGCCACGCTGCGGGCCGGGCCCAAGCCTCTCACCCCCAAGCAGATCAGTGCTCTTTCGGGTGAACTCTACAGGGCATTTGCAGAGGGCCTTGAAGACAACCCGGTCCTCACCGCCGAGCAGTGGTTGCGTGTCTCAGAGATGAATGAGGAAGCACGCCGAGGGGACTACGGCACGGTCGCCAAGCTAGGCATCCACAGGTCGCCCGAAGATCAGCGTAGGGCGTCCATGGAGGCGCGGTTCCGTAGGATGACCGATGCCTTCCTAGCCCGGCGCGGTGTCATCACGGACGAAGCGAGCCGCTGGAAGCTGATCGAACAGGCGTCACTCGACTTGTCTGAAGCCGCGAAGAAACTTTCGCGCAACGCCGATGGCGACTTCACTCCAGATGACTACGCCCGGCGCTTCCCCAAGTTCGAGGAGCAAACAAGCAAGGGTTTGCCCGGTCGATCCCTCACCGCGCTTGTCGAGGCATGGCACAAGACGGCATTGGATCGCGATCTGCGAAAGCGTGACGCCGATCGCATCAAGCAACGGTTCGAGATGCTCATCAAGTTCCTCGAACATGACGATGCAAGCCGAGTAACCAAGCAGGACATCGTTCGATGGCGGGACCATCGCCTCGCCCGGAAGATCGCCGTGAAAACGATCAACGACAGCGACATCGCGTCCTTCAGCAACGTCTTCAATTGGGGCGCTGAACGGGGGTGGCTCCCTGCCAATCCGGCAGAGCGGGCAACGATCAAGACGAAGCGGAAGAAGGCCAAGCTGCGCGATGAGTTCTTCGCGCTGGATGAGGCGGCCAAGATACTCCGACACACCTCCGCAGTAGTGGGCTCGAAGCGAGAGAACCCCAAGACCACCGCTGCCAAGCGATGGGTGCCGTGGCTCTGCGCATACTCGGGCGCTCGCGTCGCGGAGATGATCCAGCTACGAAAGCAAGATGTTCGCAACGACCCCGAGCATGGCTGGGTGATCCGGCTGACGCCAGAAGCAGGCAGCATCAAGAACAACAAGTTCTGCGACGTGCCCGTACACGAGCACCTGGTCGCAACGGATTTTGTGGAGTTCGTCAACAGTGCGAAGGCGGGCCATCTGTTCTGTGATCCCGGCAAGGGCGGCACCATCGAAGGTCCGGCTGCGGGTGTGTACAAGCGCGTCTACGAAATGATGCGCGAGATCGTACCAAAGCAAATGCGCCAACCCAACCATGCTTGGCGCTACACCTTCAAGACCTATGGGTTGGAAGCGGGGATTGAAGCCCTAACACTGGACGCCATCTCGAACCACTCACCCAGCACTCAAGGCGCGGCGTACACGAAGGTCACTCTCAAGGCGCGGACCAAGGCAATGGCGAGGTTTCCGCCATATAGCTTGACGGGCCCGACGCCCCCTCGGTAATCTGCGAGAGGCAGTGCTCCCCTGCCATTCGTAGACCATCTACGATTGGCAACCATCATCACGATGAAGCAATGGGGCACCATGCAAGACATCTTCAAGACATCCTCAGTCCACCTCACCACCGCCCTCGGGCGCGTCGGTGCTGACCCTTCGCGGCTCATGACCATCCGCGAATGGTGGTATGAGATGGACGAGCCGGTCGCGATGTTGGCCGATCCACACGCCACTTTCCGGGAAGACGAGCGCAACATGATCGAGCAGTGCCGGAGGGACGGCATCAATATCGCGAGCACTCGGTGCGAGCACCTCGCCTATCGTGACGATGAGCGGGCAGCATTCCCGGCGTGGCGGCTCGCGATGTTCTACGCCAACCCGTAGCCCATACGATTGTATTGGGGAGTCACTGGCGCGTTCACTGGCGAGACCGGGCAACACCACCCGGGACACTCCAAGGCGCATCAGTGACTCTCTCTGAGTCATCTAGGGGGCACCGGTCCTCAAGGGGGACTACTCCCCGGTGAGACTGTAGGTTTGGAATAGGTTGCACGTCTCCCCATAGAACGTCTTTCTGTAGGTTTGGAATAGGCTGCCTATCAGCCCTAGAGAACGCCTTTTCGGCTACCTTATCCGAGCTTCTCGGCGGGCCCTGTAGGTTTGGAATAGGTTGCGCCTGAGCCCTATAGAACGTCTTTCAGTTCCCTTTAAGATTTCCCCTACACATCACCGGCCACCCAGATAATGCAGTCGGGCTGGTGGTGTGATTGGTTACTCCCCACTGATGACAGCTCTCACCGGTTTGGTCTCCGGCTGATGACATCATTGGTGGGGGTAGCCCGAGTGCTTAGCACTCGCCTTTCCACGCTGACCAATCCGTCAAACGCTCACGTACACATGGTCCGAACCCTCCGAGGGGTGCGGTGCGTGGGGCACTACGCATGTGCACGTTGAGCGTTTGGCAGATCGGTCACTGAGCCGATCAGGGCCCCTTCGTGGGCCTCCAACCACAAACCCCCAGCATGAAAGCAATCATGAACGACACCACTGCTGTCACGACCGGCAGCAACAAGATCACCGTGCTTGACGCAATCATGGGCAGCGGCAAGACCACATGGGCTATCGACCACATCAACGCCGCCCACATCAAGAACCAGTCCGAAGTCTTCGACGGCCTTAGAGCTGGCCCCGGTTGTTTGGACAGCGCCCCGCTGGATTTAAGTGGATTCCTGCCGGGTTATGCTGAACGCGGGGCTTTACGGTTTTGTCGTTGCGTCGGGAGGGCG
>NZ_JASAUS010000047.1:0-60691 GCF_029953005.1 Bradyrhizobium sp. Mp27
CGGGGCACCTCTCTCACCCACGGCCTGCAACGACCTGGGGGTTTGCGGGCTCCCGTCCGTCACCGCAACGTCTACAATAGCTGACCTGCGGCGCTTCGACTTACAAGGGGTTATCTCCGCAAGCACATCTCTTACGTTCGAACTCGCGGAGGGAGACCCCTCATCCGGCGCTTCGCGCCACCTTCTCCCACAAGGGGAGAAGGGATGGCAGCGTGCCTGCGGTCTCTTCAGCGCCCTACAACACCACCCGCCGTCCCTCCTCCGCGGCCCAGTAGCCCGCGTAGTTCACCTTGATCGTCTCATACGCCAGCGCCAGGTCCGACAGCGGCTGCCTCCCGCTCGCGGCGCATTCCATGAAGTCCTGGATCTCCTGCAAGTACCCGCGCGTCCACTCCTCCTCGAGGCAGACATATTGCCAGCCGGTTTTGCGGTCGACCTTCTCGGTGATGTAGACGCTGGCGAGCTTCTCCTCGCTGGTCTGGTAGCTCATCAGATGCGTGTTCGGGGTGATGTTGGCGAACAGCGAACCGCCGGAGGTGTAGGTTTCGATCAGATTGCGCACGCCGCCCATGATCATGTCGCCGGAAAACACGGTCGCCTTGGTGCCGTCGGAGAAGGTCGCCGTCAGCGTGCCCCAATCTTCGACATCGACCGGATTGGCCTTGATATAAGTGCGCTCCTCGGGCTTCAGGACGGCCGTGACGTTGCCGACGTCGCCAGTGACGCTGGCGACGCGGATGGTTTCGCCGCGCGCTTTGGCCTCCACCTGCTTGAGATAAAGCACGGCCGAGAGCGGATGGCAGCCCATGCGGATCAGCGAGCCGCCGCCGGTCATCGCCCATTGCGCGGCATGCGCGGCGTGCGAGCCGGAATGACTCTCCTCGCCCTTCATGAACAGGATCTTGTCTTTCGTCGCCCTGATGATCTCCGCGGTCTTGGTCACCGCTGGCGCGTAGATCCAGTCCTCGGCATACATGAAGAGTTTTCCGGTGCGCTCGATCGCGGCGCGGGTCGCGTCCATCTCCTCCAGCACCCGCTCGTACATCAGCGCCTTCGGCACATGCTTGCCGATCGGCTGCGCGTCGCCTGCCCGGCCGAAATAGCCGGCGAACGGCTTCTCGCAGATCACGTGCTTGCCGGCCTGCATGCTGGCGACGATCATGTCGGCATGGAGATTGGGCGGGGTGCAGATGTCGATGACATCGAGCTCGCGGTCCGCGATCAGTTCGGCGAAGCTGCGATAGACCCGTGGAATCCCGTGGCGGCCGGCGAATTCGACGACATGATCGCCGCGCGCCGCGACCGCCGCGACCTCGACATCCACACCGTAGACGCGGCGGAACGCATACATGTGCAGCTCCGACACGAAGCCGCAGCCGACAAGTCCCACCCGAATCCTGGCCATAGCACCCCCCATACCCTTGCGTTGGGCGGTACTATAGCGCGCTGGCAGGCCTATTCCACCGAGACCCGCACCACGCCGGCGCTCATCATGCCGAGCGCTTTGGCCGCCGGCACCGAGAGATCGACGATCCGGCCGCGGATGAAGGGGCCGCGATCATTGACGCGGCACTGGATCGACCGGCTGCCATAGGACACCCTCAGCACGGTGCCGAACTGGCGCGTGCGGTGGGCGCATGTCAGCTCGCCGCCCTTACCGGCTTTTCCGTAGCCGTCGTATGAGGCAAGCCCGCTTTCGGCTTGCGCGACGGAAAATGCAGAAAGCGAAAAAGTGGCCAGACTGAAGAAAAGCGTCGTCTGCGTTCGCACGGCACCGCTCCCGGTTGCCCTGCCCGGCGCTGCAAACGTCGATTTGTTCCGGTAAGTTCCGGGAACACTGCCGGGCGCGCCCGGCAGTGCCATCACACATTGTTACTGTTTATGGAACACCAGCGTGCGGACCTCGATGCTTTCGCGTGGAGCCGCATCGGCCGGCGTGGTCGGATCGACGAAGGCCGTATGCGGCCCGAACCGGGTCCGGCCGTCGGTTGCGGAATCATAGCACTTGAGCAGCAGCGCCTCGTCCGGCGTCATCTCGGGGAAATAGAACCAGCGATGGTTCGGATTGTATTTCACCGAATAGGTCTCGCCGCGGCGATTGGGATAGATCAGATCGGAGGCGACGAGATCATTGGGCGCAACCGTCGTGCCGTCGGCCATCGCCAGCGGTGAATCGCGCAAGGGTCCGCGGATCGGCCGCCAGAGATTGATCACCTGCACACGCCCCTTCAACAGCGCTTCGGCTTCGTCGGGCAGATGCTCACGCACGCGGTTGGCGCCGGAGACGGCGGTCTGGTCGACATGGACGCGCGTCGCAGGCTGGCGCGGGCCACCATCGCGAATATCAGGAGCGCCTTCGACGCGCCTGCGCACGGTGTGATCGAAGATGACGACCCGGTCGGCCTTCAGCGTCGCGCGCAGGAACGCCTCGACGGCGGGATAATAGACGGTGCGGATTTCCTCGTCGTTGTAAAAGTCCTTCACCTGCGTCGGGTGACGCACCAACGCAAAGCCCTCGCGATCCAGCGAGAGATTGTCCGCGATCAGGCGCGCATCGAAGATCGGGACCTGATGCGGCTCCGGCAACGACGTGCTCTTGGGCTCGCCCGGCGGCGGATCGAAAGCATAGGTGCGCGGCTTGCCGGAGACCGGCGCGAGGTAGTTGAGTTCAGCAGTGACGAAGGGAAGCGATTCGATTTTTGTTTCTTGCAGGCCCATGGCCGGTCTCCCGATGTGGTCGTCTGAATGATTTTTGACGGGATGCGGCGTGCCGCAAGGGAGGCGGTGTAAATAGCAATGAGGGTGTTGTCGGCAGTTCGAAATGCAGAAGGAATGTTTCGAGGAAGGCGATTGCGCTGGAAACGTCCTCCTTTTCTCACGATCCCTTGAAGCGCCCGTGAGAGCGTTCTTCCTTCTCCCCTTGTGGGAGAAGGTGGCATAGGCGGCCTTCGGCCGCCGTCCCTAAGAACGCCGATGCTTCGCATCGGCTACGGCGCCGGATGAGGGGTATCTATCCGCGAGCTCGATCGCGAGAGATGAGTGCGCAGAGGGAGACCCCGTCTCGCCGCTACGCGGCGAGCCACCCTCTCCCACAAGGGGAGAGGGAAAGCGCGCACTACAGCCCCGCCTTCGCAATCGCGTCCGCAAATGAACGGTCGACGATCTCGGCCGCATCGAGCTTCTGCTTGATCAGGCCCCAGCGGAAATAGAGGTCGATCGTGCTCTGTTCGTCCGCGACCACGCCGTCGTCGATCGGCGCGATGCGGATCTTTGCACGCGACAGCCAGTTTTGCGGCACGGCGGTCGGGATGTTCATCAGCTTGCCCCAGGTCGCGGCATAGCTGTCGACGTTGCTCAGCGACCACGCCCGCGCTCCCGTAAGGCGCCGGATGAAGTCCGTCAGCTCCGCGCGCTTGTCGCGGATCGCGTCGGGCCGCGCGACCTGGAAGCTCAGCCCCGGCGTCAGGCCCTCCGAGGTGATGACGCGGCGCGATTTGAACAGCACCTCTTCCTGGCTCACATAGGGCTCCCACGTCGACCATGCATCGACCGAGCCTTGGGTATAGGCGATCTTGGCATCGGACGGCGCCAGGAACGCGATCTGCACGTCGCTCGCACTCCAGCCGTTCTTCTCGAGCGCAGCGAGGATCAGCTGATGGCCGATCGAGCCGCGCCCCGTCGCGATCTTCTTGCCGCGCAAATCAGCGAAGCTCCTGATCGGCGAATTCTCGGGCACGAGGATGGCGAGCCCCTCGCGGGTCTGACGGATCGCGGCGATCGCCTTCACCGGCGCGCCGGAGGCGGCGGCGAAGGTGAAGGGCGCATCGCCGACGAGCCCGGTCTCGATCGCGCCGGCGCTGAGCGCCTCGAGCAGAGGTGCCGCGGCCGGAAACTCTTTCCACTCGATCTTGTAAGGCACGTCCTTGAGCACGCCTGCCGCTTCCATCACGGCCTGCGAGTTGCCCTTCTGGTCGCCAACGCGCAAAGTGGTTTGCGCCGCCGCGAGCTCCAACGAGCCGAACAGCAGCGCACCGGCCAGCATGAGGCGGATCATTCCGCCGCCTCGCCGCGAACGGCCTGACGCTTGGCGGCGAGCTCGCGCGTCAGCGGGATCAACTCGCGGCCATAGTCGATGGCATCGGGAAGCGGATCGAAGCCGCGGATCAGGAAGTGGCTGACGCCGAGGTCGTAATAGTCGGCGAAGACTTCGGCGACCTGCTCGGGCGTGCCGACCAGCGCGGTGGTGTTACTGTTGGCGCCGGTGAGCTTTGCGATCTCGGTCCAAAGCCGCTTGTCGATCCGGCTGCCCTGGTCGGCGAGCGAGAGCAGGCGCCGTGCACCGGCGGTGGCGTGGCCATCGGCGGGCTTGCGATAGCCGGTCTTGTCCTGGAGCGCTGTGGCGCGCGCCAGGATTTCTTCGGCCTTCTCCCAGGCCTGCTTCTCGGTCGGGGCAATGATCGGCCGCACCGAGAGGCTGAAGCGCGGCGTCGGCCGTCCCTGCCTGACGGCGGCATTGTGAACGCGGGAGGTGACGTCGCGTACCTGCGCGTAGGATTCGCCCCACAGCGCAAAAGTATCGGCATGCTTGCCCGCAACCTCGATCGCGGCGTCGGAGCCGCCGCCAACGAAGGTGTAGATGCCACCCTTCTGGAGCGGCTTGACCTGCGAAAAGCCGTTCTCGACGTTGTAGTACTTGCCGCTGTAGTTGAACGGCTTTTCGCTGGTCCATTCCAGCCGCACCACGTCGAGGAATTCGCTGGTGCGGGCGTAACGCTCGTCCTTGTCGTCGAGCGTGTTGCCGTCCTGCCTGAGCTCGGTCGCATTGCCACCGGTGATGACGTGCAGTGAGACGCGGCCGCCATAGAATTGGTCAAGCGTCGCGAGTTGGCGTGCCAAGAGCGTCGGCGCGGTAAAGCCGGGCCGCTGCGCGATCATCACCTTGAGCTTCTTGGTGATGGTCAGCACATGCTGGGCCACCTGGAGTGCATCCGGCGTGGTCGAATGGAACGCCAGCAGCGCGCGGTCGAAACCGGCAAGCTCGTGCGCCTTCGCGACCGTCTCGATATAGGGCGGATCGAGCACCGGACCCTGGCGCACGATGGTCTCGGAAGCATTGCTGTTAGCGATAAAGCCGATGAACTCGACCGACATGATCGTCTCCCTGTTTGTTGTCCTGAAAGCTAGAGGCCCAATGCGGCGCGGCCGAGGCCGGCGCGGGTGGCATCGTCCTGCGGCGTGTGCACGCGGCCGCACAACACGTCGCGATAGTGCCGCTCCAGCGGATTGGTGCGGGACAGGCCATGATTGCCGGTCAGCGACAGTGCATCCTCGACCACGGCGACGGCGTTGTTAGTCACCGTCAGCTTGATCACGTTGGACTCGCCGGTGGAGAGAGCGACACCGTCGTCGAAGTCGCGGGCGAACGTCTCGATCAACCGTGCATTGACTGCGAGCCTGGCCTCGATGGCACCGAGGATCTCCTGCGCCCGCGGCAAGGTCGCAAGCGGCGCGCCGAGGCTGGCGGGGACGCGCTGCTTCAGGAACTGGACGAACCAGTCGCGCGCGGCACGGGCAATGCCGTCATAGATCGCGGCGACGAACACCGTGTGGACGGTCGCCTGCGCAACGTCGGGCGCACGCCAATCCTGGGGCTTGCGGACATCGACCTCGGCATCGAGCGGGATCACGACGTCGTCGAAGATGACATCATGGCTGCCGCTGGCGCGCAGGCCATGATGATCCCAGGTCTCGACGATGCGGATGCCCGGCAGTCCCGCCGGTACCAGGAACTGCCCGACGCGCGGCTCGGCTTCGTCGGTCCGCGCCCAGACCAGATACCATTTCAGGATCGGCGATCCCGTCGAATAGATCTTGTGACCGGTCAGGCGCCAGCCGGTCTCGGTGCGGCGTGCGATCGTCGCCGGCAGGCCGCCGCGCGCGGGCGAGCCGAGCTCGGGCTCGACGCGGAGCGCGTTGACGAGCGCGAGGCCCTCGACGCTCTCACGCGCAAGCTTGCGCGAGAGCTTCGCCGGCCAGGTCGGGCTGCGCCCCATCACCAGATGGTTGATGTAGTGCATCGACAGCACCAGCGCGGTCGAGGAATCGGCCTTGCCGATGATGCCGATGACCCGCGCGGCATATCGTGCGCCCGCCCCGGCGCCGCCATGAACGGCCGGCACCGTCAGCGACAGCAGGCCCGCCTCGGAGAGCTCGCGAAAATTCTCGAAGGGAAAGCTGCCGGCGCGATCATGCTCGGCTGCACGCGCAGCGAAGCCTTCGGCCAGCGCCTCGGCGCGCGCGATGTAGTCGGGCTCGCTATGGGCCGTCCGGCCCTTGGCTACAGACGTTACCATGTGGCGTCTAACCCCAGGAGACCAAGAATCTGGCGGCGCAGATCCGCCAGATATGGATCGCCGCGATGGCGCGGATAGGGCCGGTCGACACGGATGTCGGCCTTCACCCGCGCCGGGCGGTCGCTGAATACGATGACGCGGTTGGCGAGCACCAAAGCCTCCTCGGCGTCATGGGTCACCAGCAGCGTGGTAAAACCCTTGCGCTGCCAGAGCGAGACGAGCTCGGCCTGCATGGTGATGCGGGTCAGCGAGTCGAGCTTGCCGAGCGGCTCGTCGAGGATCAGGATTTTTGGATCGTTCACGAGCGCGCGGGCGAGCGCGACGCGTTGCGCCATGCCGCCGGAGAGCTGATGCGGATAAGCATTGCGGAACGACGACAGCCCAACGAGATCGAGCGCGTCATCGACACGCTTCCGCTGGCTCTTAAGGATGCCCTGGGCCTCAAGGCCCAGGGCGACGTTGTCCCAGACCGACCGCCAGGGAAACAGGGTCGGATCCTGGAACACGACGACGCGCGACGGATGCGGCCGGGTGATGCGGCCTTCGTCCTCGCGCAACGTTCCAGCCTTGGGCTTATCGAGGCCGGCGACGAGCCTCAGGAGCGTGGACTTGCCGCAGCCGGAGGGGCCGAGCAGCGCGACGAACTCGCCCGGCTCAACGGAGATGCTGACGTCGCTGAGAACAGGCAGCTCAGTGCCATCGATGTCGAAGGCGTGGCTGACCTGCTCGATGTCGAGCGCGGCGCCGGCGGCCGGCGGGGTGGTAACCTCGGCCAGTGCGGTTGCGGCTACCATTTCACGGTCCCCTTCTGCCAGACCAGCAGGCGATCGCGGATGGCGAACAGCAGCGTGATGGCGCCGGAGCAGAGCAGCGACATCACGATCAGCGCCGCATACATGTTGGCGTAGGCGGCCCAGCCCTGCGCCCATTGCAGGTACCAGCCGAGCCCGGCCTTCACGCCAATCATCTCGGCCACGACGAGCACGGCGAAGGACGAGCCGAGGCCCATGAACAGGCCGACGCAGACGTGCGGGAGTGCCGCGGGAATCGCGACCTTCAGCACCAGGAAGGACGGCTTTGCGCCGAGCGTGCGTGCGACGTCGTAATAGGCGTTGCTGACGCTCGCGACACCGGACCACGTCAGCACCGTGACTGGGAAGCCGGTCGCGAGCGCGATCAGGAAGGTCGAGGCGCTCCAGCTCGACGGAAAGGTGAAGAAGGCAATCGGCAGCCAGGCGGTTGCCGGCAGCGGGCCGATGAAGCGCAGCACCGGATGCACCCAATAGCCGACCGCGCGAGACCAGCCGATCGAGACGCCGGTCAGGAATCCGACCGTGGCGCCGATCAGATAGCCGCCAAGCTGGAGCCTCACCGAGGCGAAGACGCTGTCGAGCAGTTTTGGCAAATCGTCGGTATAAACCTCGATGATCGACTGCGGCGGCGGGAAGAACGGCAGCGGCAGCCACGCAAACTTTGCGGTCGCGACCTCCCACAACGTCAGGAATGCGCCGAGCGCCACGAGCCAGGGCGCGCGCTGTCGCAAGGCCTTCCCCGCGGTGCCCAGATAGTCGGCGCCGACGGTGCCGAACAAGGCGACTGCGGCAACGATGAAGGCGGCGATGCCGAGCGAGTGCGTCCGCGACCAGTCGCCGACATCCTCCCACCACAGGCAGGACAGGCCGAACGCGATCCACGCGACGCTGGCGAGAATGCCGACGCCGGATTCCCGGACCCAGCTCGCAAGGACCGGCGTGCGCGAGAGGCGCGGCGCGCCGGAGGCGAGGCCGTCAGACAGCGAATACGTCGACATAGATGCGCTCCGCGAATTTGGCCGTATCGGTGCTCTGCTTGAAGACCTGGACGCTCTTCAAATCGTCGGCATAGGCCTTGAGCTCGCGCTTCAGCACCTCACCTACGGGATGATGATGGTGGGTGTGGTAGCGCACCATGCCCTCGATATCGGCGAGCGACGCCGTCTTCGGCGCGTAAGGCTGGAACGATTTTGCCGTCACGGCCGGATTCTGCGCGGTGAACATCGCGGCATCGAGCAGCGCCTGCGTCAGGGCACGCGCGACTTGAGGTTCTTCGCGAACAAGCGAGCCGCGCAGGCCGAGGATGCAGCAGCTCTTGTCGCGATATTCGCCGTCAAGGTTCGAGGCGACTTCCTTGTACTGGCTGTCCTTGAGCCAGAGATATCCGAGCGGATCAGACGACAGGAAGGCCTGCACCTCACCCTTCTGGACCGCGACGTCCAGCAGGTTGCCGGGATAGGCGCGCCAGTCGACATCCTTGACCGGGTCGATACCGAGCTTGGCGAGCTGAATGGAGAAGAAGTTCTTGTCGGGGCCACCGAGGTCGCCGACCGCGACGATCTTGCCCTTGAGGTCGGCGAGCTTGCTCACGCTGGAGTCGGCGCGGGTCAGGACGCGCATGCAGCCGCCATGGGTGCCGGCGGCGATCTTGACGTCAAAGCCCTGCTCCAGCGGCTTCAGCCAACGCAGCGCCATGCCGAGCCCGGCATCGCTCTTTCCCGTCGCGATCGCCTCGAGCAGCTGGTCGGTCGAGCCGGAATAGTTGATGAGCTCGATGTCGAGATTGTGCTTCTGGAAGAAGCCGTGCTCGATCGCGACCGGCACCGGCGCGAGGCACACCGCACCGGCATTCCACGACAGCTTGAGCTTGCGCGGCGCGCCGGTGAGCGCGGGCGCATCCGAAGCCGTCCGGCACAGCGGAAACTCAGAGAGATCGACACCCGGCGCGATTGCCTTCGGCGCAAAGGCCTGCGCCGCACCGAAGGCACCCAGCGGCGCGGCGAACGCCGCCGCAAGCCCTGCCTGGAGCAGATGACGCCGATCGAGGGCCGATCCGCCGCGCTTGTTGTCGTTGTCCATCAGCCCCACTCCTGAGTTGGCACAGCTCCGCCGTTCGCGCAGCGCTTCGCGTTGCGCATGTTCCGCGTGGATCTGCGTTGAGAGAATATTTTTCGCCGACGCTTCACGCGCGGCTTTGATGCGATGCGCAAATCATGCGGCGCGGTCGCCGCATCGTCAATGAAATGGAATTTCGAATGTGGCGCGAAGCGAGGTCATTCTCTCCATCAGCGCACGAGACAGCGATGAAACGATTTTCGTTGCTGCATCATCTTGCAAGGATGCGCCGCGACTCCGCAGCCTGCATCATTCCTGCGCATCATCCGCCACGCATGCGGCGCGTTCTCGAAAGCGGCGCTGCGCTGAAACGTCATTGCCCGACGCATCTGCAATACGGATAGCCATTTCATTGACTGCGCATCGCGCCGTCATAGACTTGATCGTCTCGCTGCATCGCTCGCTCACGCGTCGTGAGCAAAGCAACAAGACAGGCCACATGAGCATCAACTCCGACGACCATTCCATCACACGCCGGCTCGCAGCATCGCTGTTCGCCGCAGCCATCACCTTGTCGACGGCTGCCGCCTCGTTCGCGGCCGACACCGTCGTGCTGCGCGTCGGCGACCAGAAGGGCGGCAACCGCTCGCTGCTCGAAATCTCCGGCTATGCGAAGGACCTGCCCTACAGAATCGAATGGTCGGAATTCCCCGCCGCCGCCCCGATCCTGGAAGCGCTGAACGCCGGCGCGCTCGACGTCGGCTACACCGGCGATCTCTCCTTCCTCTCGGTCTATGCGGCCGGCGCGCCGATCAAGGCGATCGGCGGCACCAGGTCGGATGCGAAGACGCAAGCGATCCTCGTGCGCCAGGATTCGCCGATCAAGTCGGCCGCCGATCTCAAGGGAAAACGCCTCGCCGGCACGCGCGGCGGCTGGGGCCAGTTCCTGATCGACGCGACGCTGGAGAAAGCGCAGATCAAGCTGGAGGACGCGGCCTTCGCGCCGCTCGGCCCGGTCGACGCCAAGATCGCGCTCGTCGCCGGCTCGATCGATGCCTGGGCGGTGTGGGAGCCCTACGTCTCGTTCGCGACGCTGAAGGACAAGGCCCGCGTGATCGCCGACGGCGAAGGCCTGACGCCGACCATCACCTTCATCGTGGCCTCCGACAACGCCATCGCCACCAAGCGCGCGGCGGTGCAGGACCTCGTGCAGCGGCTGAACAAGGCGCGGCTGTGGTCGCTCGATCATGTTGCCGAATACGCCAAGAGCACGGCCGAGCTGACCAAGCTGCCCGAGGACGTGCTGCTGTCGGCCTACACCGCGCAGCGCACCAGCCCGATCGTGATCGACCAGAATGTGGTGAAGGAGGTGCAGGAAGCCTCCGACCGCTCGACGCGCTACGGCATCCTGCCGAAGACGCTCGACGTGAGTAAAGCCGTCGACCGCAGCTTCACGGCCGCGGCCGCGGGGTCAAACTAGCGCGGGGCGCGGCGGGATGCGCAAGTCCAGCCTCAAGGCCGGCCCGTTGCATCTCGCCGCGATCGTGCTCGCGCATCTCGCCTGCATGAGCCTGATCGTGTGGCTCTCGCTCTAGGCCTGCAAGACCGTCACCAGTATCCGCCATAATAGCCCCGGTACGGCCGGTAGTAGCCGTAGCGAGGGCCGTAGTATGGACGATAGGCCCGATAGCCGTAGTAGCGGGGACCAGCGTAGTAGCCACCATACCCATAGCTCGGCCCATAGCCGCCGTAATAGGCCGGCGCATAACCATAGCCGTAGCCCGGCCCATAACCATAACCGCCGTAATACGGACCGCCGCCATAGTAACCATAGGGCGCGCTGCTCGCGATGGCGCCGCCGATAATGGCTCCGGCGAGGAGGCCTCCTGCGCCCCATCCCCAGCCTCCTCCGCCCCAGCCACGGCCGCGCCAATACACCGGGGTGACATCGTCACCGACGGCGGCCTTCATAGTCGCGACGTTGGTCGGCAGCGGAGCCGCTGCCGCCTGCTCGATTTGGCCGGCCATCACTGCGCCCGCCAGCGAACAGGCAATTGCGGTTTTCCAGATACTCATCGTCTTGCTCCCTGTCTGACGTTCGTTTGGAAAAGGATCGCAAGGCCATGATCGGGCATCCTTGCCCCAAGTCAAAGCCTCCGAAAGTCACAGCCTGCATTGCGTGCGCCGCACAAGAATACCCGCGCATGCCTCGATTGTGGTCCGGCCAACGCCAGCGCCCGCACGGACATGACACCGGTGCGACGGAGCCACAGGCCACAGCAAAGCATTAAGCTTCCCGGGCGTTCGCAACCAACAAGCACCTTTCCGATTTACTATTCGTACCGTTACTATCGGTTCCAATGTGCGCGGCCGGGAGGCTTCTCGCAAAGCGCCAGAGGTGTGGGAGGATGACATGAGTGCCGCGAGACCCGAGCCGCTTGCCCGTCAGGCGCTGGCGTTCGTCCTGGCCGGCGGACGCGGCAGCCGGCTCCTGGAACTGACCGACCGGCGCGCCAAGCCCGCGGTCTATTTCGGCGGCAAGTCCCGCATCATCGATTTCGCGCTGTCCAATGCGGTGAATTCCGGTATCCGCCGGATCGCGGTCGCGACCCAGTACAAGGCGCACAGCCTGATCCGGCACCTTCAGATGGGCTGGAACTTCTTCCGCCCCGAACGCAACGAGAGCTTTGACATCCTCCCGGCCAGTCAGCGCGTGTCGGAGAACATGTGGTATGTCGGCACGGCGGATGCGATCTATCAGAACATCGACATCATCGAGTCGCACAACGCACGCTTCATCGTCGTGCTCGCCGGCGACCACATCTACAAGATGGACTACGAGGTGATGCTGCGCCAGCATGTCGACAGCGGCGCCGACGTCACGGTCGGCTGCCTCGAAATGCCGCGCCAAGAATCTTCCGGCTTCGGCATTATGCACATCGACGAGAACGGCTGGATCCAGCAGTTCCTCGAGAAGCCCAAGGATCCGCCGCCGATGCCGGGCAAACCAGACGTCTCGCTCGCCAGCATGGGCATCTACGTGTTCGATACGAAATTCCTGTTCGACCAGCTCAAGCGCGACGCCGAGGATACGAACTCCAGTCACGATTTCGGCAAGGACATCATCCCCTATATCGTCAAGAACGGCCGCGCCATCGCGCATCAATTCTCGACCTCGTGCGTACGCTCGGGCAGCGATCCCCGCGCTTACTGGCGCGATGCCGGCACGGTCGACGCCTATTGGGCCGCGAACATCGACCTCACCGACGTCGTGCCGGAGCTCGACCTGTTCGACCGCGCCTGGCCGATCTGGTCCTATGCGGAGATCACGCCGCCCGCCAAGTTCGTCCATGACGAGGAGAACCGGCGCGGTCAGGCCGTGAGCTCGCTGGTCTCGGGCGGCTGCATCATCTCCGGCGCCTCGCTGCGCCGCTCGCTGCTGTTCACCGGCGTGCGCGTCAACTCCTACGCCAATGTCGAGAACGCCGTGATCATGCCCTACGTGAACGTCGGCCGCGGCGCACGCTTGAAGAACGTCGTGATCGACCGCGGCGTCGAAATCCCCGAGGGGCTCGTCGTCGGCGACGACCCCGAACTCGACGCCAAGCGCTTCCGCACCACGGAGCAGGGCATTTCGCTCATCACCCAGACAATGCTCGACAGGCTCAATACATGACGCCTGTTCGCGTCCTCGCGGTCGCCTCCGAAGTCTACCCGATCGTCAAGACCGGCGGCCTCGCGGATGTCGCCGGCGCACTTCCGCTTGCGCTGAAGGCGCACGGCGTCGAGATGCGCACGCTGATGCCCGGCTACCCCGACGTGATGCGGATGCTGGGGGGAGCCGGCGAAATCCGGCGCTGGCCGGATTATTTCGGCGGCCCCGGACGCCTGCTCGCGGGCTCGCATGACGGGCTCGATCTGTTCGTGCTCGACGTGCCGCATCTCTATGATCGACCGGGCAATCCCTACGTCACTCCCGAGGGCGTCGACTGGCCCGACAATGGCCTGCGCTTTGCCGCACTGTCACGCATTGCCGCCGACATCGGCCACGGCCTCGTCCCCGCATTCGTGCCCGATGTCGTGCACGCCCACGACTGGCAGGCGGGGCTTGCGCCGGCTTATCTGCACTATGACAACCGTCCGCGGCCCGGCACCGTGATGACCGTCCACAACATGGCCTATCAGGGCAAGTTCGCTCCCGAGCTGATCGGTTCGATCGGCCTGCCCTGGGACTCCTTCAACGTTCGCGGCCTCGAATATTTCGGCGGCATCAGCTTCCTCAAGGCGGGGCTTCAACTCGCCGATCGCATCACCACGGTATCGCCGACCTATGCGCAGGAGATCCAGAGCGATGAAGGCGGCATGGGGCTCGGCGGCCTGCTGCGCGAGCGCGCTGATGTGCTGAGCGGCATCCTCAACGGCATCGACACCGACGTGTGGAATCCGCAAACCGATCCGCACATCGCCTACCGCTTCGGCGCGGAGGATCTCACGTTCCGCGCCGCGAACAAGGCGGTGCTTCAGCAACAGTTCAATCTCGATTCCTCGGACGAGGCACCGTTGCTCGGCGTCATCAGCCGCCTGTCCTGGCAGAAGGGGCTCGATCTCCTGCTCGAGGCCATCCCGACCATTTTGGGCGACGGCATGCAGCTCGCGCTGCTCGGCAGCGGCGATCGCGATCTCCAGGATCGCTATCAGGCCGTCGCCCGCGCGAACCCCGGGCGGATCGGCGTCGTGATCGGCTATGACGAGATTCTGGCGCACCTGATCCAGGCCGGATCGGACGCGCTCATCGTACCCTCGCGGTTCGAGCCGTGCGGCCTGACCCAGCTCTACGCGCTGCGCTACGGCGCCGTCCCGATCGTGTCGCGCGTCGGCGGCCTCGAAGACACCATCGTCGATATCGGCGAGGCCGACACATCGGACCGCGACGCGACCGGCTTCAAGTTCGCGCCCGTCACCGTAGAGGCCCTCACCGGAACGCTGCGCAAGGCCAACACCGCCTTCCGCAACAAGGCGACCTGGCGCCGGCTGCAATTGAGCGGCCTTGCGACCGACGTCTCCTGGCGCAACCGCGCCGGCGACTACGCCGTGCTCTATCGCGATCTCATAGCGGCGCGCCAGACGTAGCGTTTTCGAGCGAAGTGGATACCGGTTCGCGTAAAGAAAACGCGTCAAAACAAGAATCCAGAGCCCCGTTCCGATTTCATCGGAACGGAAAAGGCTCTAGCCATGATCACCACCGAATCCATGCTATAGAGCCGGCATGGACCCTTTCGCGATCAAGCTGATCGGCTTTGCCGCCGCAACCTGCACCACCGTCGCCTACGCGCCGCAGTTCATCAAGGTCTGGAAGACCCGCTCGGCGCGCGACATTTCGCTCGGCATGTTCCTGGTCATGGTGCTGGGCCTGGCGCTCTGGCTCATCTACGGCCTGCTCTCTGGCGACGCCCCGCTGGTCGCGGCCAACGCCATCACCATGGTGCTCGCCGGCGGTATCCTGTTCATGAAGCTGAGGTATGGGTGAGGTTGACGCCGCGTAGAGCGGATTGGCGCGTGTACCCATAAAATCCGGGATGTCTGTTTTCGAGGGACCCCGGAGCCGACATAGACAATCGATCATCGTGTGGTCCGTGCGGTACCTAAAAGGTAACGGTCCTTGATCCAGATCAAGTCAGACTGTTTGTAGCCCGCTGCTTATTGCCAATATGCCAGGCCGCAGGAGCCGCCGACGTAGCGGCGCCGGAAACATTCTTCGTCGCTACGACGCCGCCGTAATATGAAGGGGCAGCGACAGACGCATTCTCAACACCGATCTCGCGTTCCCAAGGGGGCGCCTATGGGTAGATCAGAAGCTGACGTCCAAGATCTGCGAATGATGGAAAGATGCCTCGAGCTCGCTCGGCAAGGGGTGAAGCAAGGAGAGCTGCCATTCGGTGCCGTAATCGCGTTTCGAGGACAGGTCATCGCAGAAGCGACCAACCACGTTTCATCGGAATGCGACGTGACCCGACACGCGGAACTCGTGGCTCTTTCAGAGGCGCAGAAGATTCTAAGACAAAAGCGTTTGCCGGATTGCACCTTGTATTCAATCGTCGAACCTTGCCCGATGTGTTCTTTCCCGGCACGGGAGGCGCGGATTGGTCGCGTGGTGTTCGCCATCTCATCTCCGATCATGGGCGGATTTTCGAGATGGGACGTTCTGTCGGACAACGGTTTGTCGAGCAAACTGCCTGAGGTCTTCGGACCTGCGCCGGAAATCGTCTCGGGCTTGCTATCCCAAAGGGCCGAGCAGGTTTGGCGCGACTGGAACCCGCTCGCCTGGCGATTTATGAGACGACGAGGCTGCTTCGGACGAGCGGCCGAGCAGACTTCGTGCCACGCGGGCGCGCCTCGGCCAACGTTTTCCTGGAACGCGCTGGCGGATATTTTGGCCGCACCGGCTCTTTCGGTGAGTAACGTCTTCCTGCGCCGGCGTGCAGATTCAAACACCATCTCGGACCTGGACAAGCCTGGAGTCTGATCAGGCGCGTGTGGCTATCGTTTCAAGTGCACGCGTCGGAATGGAGACTCGGTCTCGTGAACACAGGTGCGGGAAACCAAAGTGAGCTCCGAGCCGTCGCTTGGCGCTGCGCAAAGCCATCACCGCCATGACGGAGTCAACGGCGAGCCGGCCAAGACCAGGGAGTTGCCCCGGGTCTTGGACAAGCGAACGTCCAATCTTGCGCAGCTCAGGCTTACCTGCTGGCCCGATATCTATGAGCGCTGCCCTCGGAAGTTTTCGATGAGCGGGGTTTAGAACAACACGACAGACGGCAAAGGGAATTCTGAGTTCGGAAGCAATTCGAGCGACGATCTGCGACTCCATATCGGCGGCAACCGCCCCGGTGATGCCATGGAAATCCCGTCTCTCTTCAAGACTTGTCATCGGGGAAGCGACACCAGCTATCGCAGAGTAGCTGGCACCCGGGATCATCCGAAGGAGCTCCTCGGCCCAGGGGAGGTCAGCTGGATAAGCTTCATCTTTCGCGGCAAATACCGCCGAGGCGATGACAATGTCACCTGGTCGGAGCTTCGGATCTAGCCCGCCGCACACCCCGAAACTTATAATGCCGCGCGCGCCATGTCTGATGGCGTCACGCAAGTAAAAGGCGGTCCGGTCACCTTCAGCGATCATCGCTGGCGCACCGGCAATTCTGGCCTCGATCGCAAGTCCAACTACGGCGATGACCGCTTTCACGTCACAGCGGGGGGCGCCAGTTTGAGCGTCGTTGACCGTGACATGCAGCGTCATCAGAGGCGTCGATAATCCCAAAACCGAAGTATTTCCAGACTCGGACAATCAAGAGTAAGCCGACGCTAGCACTGTCCGTATAGACAAAATCGACAGGCCTCCCGATTGGAAGCCAGTTGTTGGAGAACTGTGCCTCGGACACCACAGCTGCCGCCTGATCGCGGCGGAGACTCGCACCTTCAATGGCGCGACGAACCCAAAGCGGACTCCTCGCAAATGCCGTGAATCGCTGTGCTTCAGCGAGAGCGGTGCCATGATCGAATTTTGCCGCTGTTTTGCCCGACGTGTCAAACCCGTCGAAATACCGCTCGCGTATCCTGCCCGGCAAAAGTACTCTGCTAAGCCATTCTATTTGCTGGGCCGTTCTACTGTGCATGGGGTTGTTTTCGACATTTTTAGTCGGAACCCCGTAGGGTGGATTAGCCCGCGGCTGCGCGAAGCGCAGTCCGCCAGCGTAATCCACCACCTTCATTGCGGCTCGATGGTGGATTACGCTGCGCTAATCCACCCTGAGATTCATCCAAACACATACGACGCCATCGCGACGTTCGCGACCTCGTCGACGAAGACGCGCTTGCCAACGTCGCTGCCGGCGGCACCTGCCGCCACCATCAACGGCAACAGATGGTCCTCGCGGGGATGCGCGAGGCGCGCGCTCGGCGCGTTCTCCCAGTCGACCAGCATCGCGTTGCGGCGCGCCGCATCCGGGTTGCTGATCGCCTCGTTCAGATAGGCCTCGAAATCATACGAGACGGGCTTCGACTCCGGCCGGTTGAACCCGCGCATGTTGTGATAGGTCAGCCCGCTGCCGACGATCAAAATACCTTCGTCGCGTAGCGATGCGATCGCCTGCCCGACCTTGATGTGCTCGGCCGCATCGTAGCTCGCCTTCAGTGACAACAGCACGATCGGCATGTCCGCGTTCGGATACATCAGGCCGAGCGGCACGAAGGTGCCGTGATCGAAACCCTGATTGGGATCCTCCCGGCAATCGAGGCCGGCGTGCTTGAGCAGCGCCTTCACCTCCGCAGCGAGCTCGGGCTTGCCAGGCGCCGGATATTTGAGGTGATAGGTATGCTCGGGGAAACCGTAATAGTCGTACACCATCGGCGGATGCGCCGAGGTCGACACGGTGAAGGCTTCGGCCTCCCAATGGCCGGTGATGACGAGCACGGCCTTGGGCTTCTCGGGGAGAAGCTGCGGCAGCCGGCCGAACTCCTCGGCCGTCTTCGCGTATTGCACCCGCCGGTCCTCCATGAAGGGCCAGGGGCCGCCGCCATGCGACAGGAAGAGGGTTGGAAATCGCGTCATGGATGCCGGCTCGTCTCGTTGACAACATGCGCGTGCGAGCTGCCCGCGCGAACGGCGGCGAGCATAGGCAAACCGGTATGGTTAGCAAGTCGTTAACGATTTGCCGCCCACAATCCGGCCGTGGCCGAAGGAGTCGGCCTGAAGACAAGCGGGACGTGAGATGAAGAAGTTTGCGCTGGGGGACGTCGTCAACAGTGACAAGGGCCGCCGCGGCGTCGTTCGCGCCGCCTACAGGTCCAAGGACGGCCAGCAGTTCTACGCCGTCGAGAAGGACGGCGCGATGGACCATCTGGAAGAACACCGGCTCAGCCCGGCGCCGCGCGTCGAGCTCGCGGCCTAAGCCCAACTCATTTTCTGCTCTCGCTTGCGAGCCGGTCCAGGCGATCCGACCAGGGGTCGTCTCCGCTCGCGATGCGATCGTTCGTGATCAGCAGCAGGCGATCGCGGTCTGCGGCCGCGTCCCAACGCGGCAGGTCCGGGCCGTTGGGATTGCCAGTCTTCGCAAAGTTGATCCAGTAACCGCGCATGCGGTTCGCGACCTCGCGATCCCCCCATGTGAGCGGTCCCGCACCGAGCACGCCTTCCGCGCCGAAGATGAATTGCAGTTCGCGCCCGTGCCCTTCGTCGGGATTTGTGCGCCGGGCCTCGGTCACGTAAGCGAAGCGATAGCGAAACGTTGGCGCACCCGTTGCCGCATGGAGGCGGGCAAGCAGCCTGACCGGCTCGGAGAAAACCTTGTCGGTATAGAATTTGGCTGCGCGCTCCGATGGCCTGGCGATCTCAGGGTAGAGCTGGCGCAGCTCGTCGCTGCTCTCGCCCGAGGATGCCAGCGTCTCCTTGATCTCCCGCTCGCCGTCGAAACGCGTCTCGTCGTCATTCGAGCCGATCATGAGGGGAATGCGGCTTTCATGTCCCGCCGCAAATCCAGTAGCCACGTCTTCGCGCACCAGGATTCCATCCATCGCGGGCGCGAAGCTGCGTTCGGATTTGGCGAGCAGTTTTTGTTCGGCCGCAAGCAGCCGCGCCGGCGCGGCGACGCGCAAATCCGTCTCCTGCCCAAGCGCCGCCACGAATTGCCGGCCCACGGCCTCCGCCTCCTGCACCGGGCGCAGGCGCGCGCGGCCGGGCAGCGATTGCAGAATGGCTTTCTGGAACAGGTCGCGCGATTGCGCACACAGCATCAGCAGCGCGATCGACGTCGCGCCTGCGCCCCCGCCGAACAAGGTGACGTTGTTCGGATCGCCACCGAAGGCCGCGATGTTGTCGTGCACCCAATGCAGCGCCGCGATCTGGTCCATCAGGCCGTAATTGCCGGAGCCACCTTCCGACAGCGCGGAATGAGTGAGCCAGCCGAGCACGCCGAGACGATAATTCACGGTGACCACGATGAGGCCCGCTTGCGCGAGCTTTGCACCGTCGAACAGCGGATCGTTCGCGGTGCCACTGACGAAGCCGCCGTCATGGATGAAGACCATCACCGGCAGCGGGCCGTCGACGCCGAAGGGACGGAATACGTTCAGCGTGAGGCAGTCCTCGCTCGTATCAGGCAGCGAGGGCTGAAGACACGGCGCGCCGTACTCATAGGCGGTGCGCATCTCGGGGTTCTCGGCCGTTGCCTGCGGTGGGCGCCAGCGCAGCGCGCCGACCGGAGTCGCCGCGTAGGCCAGCCCCTTGAACGACGCCACCTCGCCCTCGACGGCGCCGAGCATCTGTCCTTCACGCGTCAGCGCGAACGGAAACTGCCCCACTGCCTGAGCGACGGCAGCACCGTCCCAACAAAGGAGTGAAGACGCCACAACGAGCGCAAACTGGAGCCGCATCCTGGGGGATCTCGATGCGCCAAAAGGTTCCCCGACAGGTTACGTCTGCGGCCCGCGATGAGGCAAGCTCGGCGGCGCCGGCTAACCGCCCTTGGCGACGATCTCCGCCAGCGCGCGGCGCGCGACGATGCCGAGCTCACCAAGCGTGGAATGGCCCGATTGCGCCGCCTCGATCAGGCGCTCGGCGATGAACCTGCGGCTGTCGTGATCGCCGCCGTGCGGCAATTGGCGGCACGTCTGCTCCAGGACGACGTCCATGTTGGCTTTCGTCCGCTCGCTCAACTCTGTCATGACGTCCGGTCGGTACGCGTGGCTTGTAACCGCAAGCATACACAGAAGGATGTGGTCTGATTAGCCCGGACAATCCCGGCGGTTGTGCATCGCGGTGCGTGTATCGCCGCAACCTTCGCGCGGCCACGATGGCGCCGCAAACGACTACCGAAGATTGTACCTGTCCTGATGACAAGCCAAGCCTGCGGCGATAGCCTGCCGGCAAAACAAAAGACACGGGAGGAAATACCATGCCAGACGCAATGGTCGCCGCACGTGAGTCCAAAGCGGCGAGTGGAACAACCCAACAAGTCGACGTTGCCGTGGTCGGCGCCGGATTTGCCGGCCTTTATCTTCTCCATCGCCTGCGCAAGTCCGGCCTCACGGCGGTCGCCCTCGAGGAAGCCGGCGATGTCGGCGGCACCTGGTACTGGAACCGCTATCCCGGCGCCCGCTGCGATATCCAGACCATCGACTACAGCTACACTTTCGATCCGGAGCTCGATAACGCCTGGACCTGGTCGGAGAAATACGCGACCCAGCCCGAGATCCTGCGCTATCTCGGCTTCGTTGCCGACCGCCACGATCTGCGCCGCGACATCCGCTTCAAGACCAAGGTCACCGAAGCCAAATGGGACGAAGCGGCTGAGCGCTGGCAGCTCACCACCAGCAGCGGCACGCCGGTCTCCTGCCGCCACTACATCATGGCCACAGGCTGCCTCTCCGCGCCGAAGCCGCCCGAGATCGACGGTGTCAAGGATTTCGAGGGCAAAGTCTATTTCACCGGGCGCTGGCCGCATGACGGCGTCGATCTCGCCGGCAAGCGCGTCGCCGTGATCGGCACGGGCTCGTCAGCCATCCAGTCGATCCCGCTGATCGCCGAGCAGGCCGCGCATCTGACCGTGTTCCAGCGCACGCCGAACTTCGCGCTGCCGGCGCACAACGGCCCCTCGCCATCTGATCGCATGGATATTTTCCAGAGCGACCGCGCGGCCTATCGCGAGCAGGCGCGACAGTCGATGACCGGCGTGCCCTATCCGCAGCAGACCGTCGTGAGCTGGCAATTGAGCGATGCCGAACGTCGTGAGCGGTTCGAACGTGCCTGGGCAGCCGGCGACCTCGTCCACATCCTGACGCAGCTCTGGGCCGACCAGGCCGTCGACGTCGACGGCAACAAGATCGTCCAGGACCTGATCCGCGAGAAGATCCGCGCCACCGTCAACGACCCCGAGACCGCTGCGGCACTCACGCCGCACGATCATCCTTTCGGCGCCAAGCGCCCCTGCCTCGATACCAATTACTACGCGACCTACAACCGGCCGAACGTCACGCTGGTCAATCTGCGCCAGGAGCCGATCAAGGCGATCACCGCCAGCGGCATCACCACGGCCAAGCGCAGCGTCGATGTCGACGTCATCGTGTTCGCGACCGGCTTCGACGCGATGACCGGCGCGATCCGCGCCGTGCATCCGATCACCGGACGCGGCGGCAAGTCGCTGACCGATGTCTGGGCGCAGGGGCCGCAGACCTATCTCGGAGTCACGGTCGAGGGCTTCCCCAACTTCTTCATGATCACCGGGCCCGGCAGTCCGTCGGTGCTGTCGAACATGGCGGTGTCGATCGAGCAGCATGTCGACTGGGTCGTCGACCGCATCGCTGCGCTGCGCGACGCCGGCTTCACCACGATCGAGCCGACCGAAGCGGCGCAGGCCGGCTGGGGTCGGCACATGACGGACTGTTCGATGGTGACCCTGCACCGGCTCGCCAACACTTGGTACACGGGCGCCAACGTGCCCGGCAAGGTGCAGGGCCTGATGCCTTACACCGGCGGCGTCGGCCCCTATCGCAGCATTTGCGACGAGGTCACGGCCCGCGGCATGCTCGGCTTCAAGCTGACCGGCCCCAACGGCGCCGCGCAGTGCAACGACGGCGAGGTGGTATGCCTGCAGCCGGATGTGCGGCTCGTGCTGAATCTGCTGGCATCGCTGAACCTGCCGCCGATCGAGTCGATGGGCGCGCTCGGCGCACGCGCCTTCGTCAACGAATTCAACAAGGGCCGGCCCGCGGGACGGCTGATCGGCGAGATCGTCGACGGCACGCTGCCCGGCGCGGACGGCCCGCTGCCTTACCGGATCTACAAGCCGGCAACGCCGGGGCCGCATCCGGTCGTGGTCTATTTCCACGGCGGCGGCTGGGTGCTCGGCGACGAGCAATCGGACGAGCCGCTGTGCCGCGATCTGGTGCGGCGGACCGGCATGATGTTCGTCAGCGTCGGCTATCGCCACGCGCCCGAGCATCGTTTCCCGACCGCGGCCGAGGACGGCTATGCGGCAACGCGCTGGATCGCCGAGCACGCGACCGAGCTTGGCGGCAGGCCGGGCCCGGTGCTGGTCGCGGGCTGGAGCGCCGGCGGCAACATCGCCGCCGTCACCTGCCAACTTGCGCGCGATCGCGGCGGGCCTGAGATCGCCGGCCAGCTCCTGGTCTGCCCGGTCACCGACTGCACCTTCGACCGGCCCTCCTACAACGACAATGCGACGGGCTATTTCCTGACGCGCTCGCTGATGTACTGGTTCTGGGACCTCTACTGCTCACCGGCCGACCGCACCGATCCGCGCGTCTCGCCGCTGCGCGGCAACGTCGCCGGCCTGCCGCCGGCCTTGGTCGTCACCTGCGAATTCGACCCGTTGCGGGACGAGGGCATCGCCTATGCCGAGGCAATGGCGGCCGCCGGCGTCCCGGTCGAGCAGCTCAGGGCGCGCGGCCATTTCCACTCGTCCTTTGCGATGGTCGACGTGGTGATCACCGGTGTAGCTGGCCGGGTGCAGATGGCCGAAGCCCTGCGGCGCTTCGCCGGGCTTCCGCCGGAAGTCAGCCGCGGCGATGAGGATAGCCACGATCATACCAGCCCGGGCCACAGGATCGCAGCGGCCGCGAGCTGATTTGCGACAAGGCGGCCGGGAACCTTTTCCCGGCTGCCGCGTTAAGCGCTTGGCATTAAGATGCAGCGATAGGTGTGGGCCCCGGCACGCAGATCCGCGTGTTGGGGCAATTTTTATTGCGTGAGGCGGGACGGTGGGAGACGTGATTGCGGATTCAAAGGTCGATTTCGGAGCGCCTGCAACGCTGCATAAATGGCCGTCGCTTGCGAACCAGCGCCGACCGGATAGGGATTCTTATCAGGTGAGCGAAGGTACGCTCGACCAGTGCATATCGGCCTTCATGGAGAAGCCGGCCACGACCAGGCATCTCTATGAGATTCACACGATTGCGCAGCCGCCGCTGGTTACCGATATCCTCTCGCCCGAGCACGTCATCGAGCTATCGCGGTTGAGAGAATTTCTCTGATTGCGTGCAGACGCGGAAGCTGCACGCGCGCGACAAGCTTTTCATGAGGCAGGAACCTTCTACCGGATTTTCCCGTTAACCGGGATCGGAAGTCGAGACGAGAGCCCCAAGATGCTTGAAGCCGGCGTACCATCCGCGGTCGTGCCCTATGGCGCAGACCAGACCCTGTTCGTGGTGATTGATCGCCGCGACAAGGCGACTGAAATCCGCATCGAACGAAGCGATCTTGAAGCCACGATCGGCGAGCTCGTCGCCGGCTGCTTCAACGATCCGATCAAGGTGATCTCGTTCAACACGCTCGAACACTGGATGAAGGACATCTCGACCGATGTCGCCGGTGAGATCAAGTCGCGCTGCGACATCGATGGCGTCCGGCTTCCCGACTATCTCAGCGACTTCGTCGAGAGCCATACCTGATCGCGCCTCGTCCTCGTTGATACGTTTCGAATCGCAGGCAAAAAAAGCGCCGCTTCCGCGGCGCTTTACGTGTGGCAACATCATTGTTTGATTCGTGATCTTATTGGAAAACCACGTCACGCTTTTCCGGATCATGCTCTAGTGGTGCCAGAACAATGCCAGCAGCAGAACGATCGGCAGCGGCACGCCAAGCAGCCAAAGCAAAGCACCTCGTCCAAAACCCATGACTTCCTCCTCCACATTCATCATTGACATGACGCCAGAGACGAACAGAAGTTCCGCGCCTCGCAGCGAGGGCGAATGCGTCCAGTGCATGGTTTATCAGGCGCGCCGGTACTTGCCGGCGATGACCTCGATTTCGCGGCGACGTTCGCCGGCGAAGGTCAGGAGCTTTTCGATCGTCAGCGTATCCGTGATCCGTTTGGCGAGCCGCTCGGCGCGCGCGGCCTGATCTTCGAGATACTGGATCGTGTTCAAACGCCGCCTCCCCCGAGGACCCCAAATTGGAGCCCCGACTTGTTTGGGCACCCATGGTGCGCCAGGGCGACTAACACTCGGTTAAGCGGGGCGGCTCAAGTCAATCAATCGCGCTCTATCGCACCACGTCGAGCCGGACATTGGTGATGCCCTTGTCGACCATGCCGAGCGCCTCGGCCGCGGACGGCGAGACGTCGACCACGCGTCCGCGAACATAGGGCCCGCGATCGTTGACCCTGACGGTCACGAAGCGGCCTGAGGAGACATCAGTGACGCGCAGCTTGGTGCCGAACGGCAGGCTGGGATGCGCCGCGGTCAATTCGTTCTTGTCGAACCTCTCGCCGCTCGCGGTCTCCGTGTCCGAATAGAAGCTGGCAACGCCGTGCGAAGCGGTTTGCTTTGCATCACGGTCGGGGACGCGTGCCCGGCTGATCGGCCGTGGATGCAGGGCCGCGACCCTATGGGGCCGCTGCACCGCAGCCTGCCGATTGGTGCCAAGATCGGCCTTCTGGCGGCCGACCGGCGATTGCGCGCAGGCGGCGAGCGATGCGGCGGCGATGATGGCGAGCAGCAACCGGCAAGAGGTTGCGAGGGAAATTCGGGCACTTTCGGCACGTGCAAAGCGAGACATGGTACGCCCCTCCGAACTGCCTGGAGTTTCGGTGGGCAATGAGGGCAGAACCTTGGCTGAAGGAAAGCAGGGTTAGGGCCACGACCGTTTCGCGCCGGCTGTGGCGATTCCACCACAGTGGCGTGTCGTGAATCGAGGCAGACTCGCGGAAAACTAGCCCGATACAACGCGCCAGGCGATCGGGGGCGTCTCCATCTGCGTTCCGCTCGCCTCGGTGTCCCCCTTCAGGAGCCGCATCAGCTCGCGCTGATAGAGCCGCCGCCATCCGGTTTTCAGGCTGGCGAGAAAGTCGAGTTCCCGTTGCGTCAGCGTGCACATCATGGACCCGATCCGGTTGTGACGGCCGCGCCGTCAGCCGACGAGGCCTCCCATCGGCTTGACGTCCGCGCTGCCGGGGAAGACCGCATCCGCCAGCACCTTCTCCTCGACGCGCAGATGGTCCCTGAGCAGGCCCTTCAGCACGGCGCGAAGATCGTTGGTCGGCTTGAGGTCGCGATTCCTCGAACAGTTGCGCCGGCTTGAGGCCCGGCCAGTCCGCGATCACGCGGCCGCCGGCGAGCGCGCCGCCAATGAGGAAGGCGACCGTGCCCGTGCCGTGATCCGTGCCCTGCGTACCATTGATGCGCGCGGTGCGCCCGAACTCGGTGACGACGGCGACGACCGTCTCCCGCCAGGCCTCGCCCATGTTGGTCTCGATCGCCGCGAAGGCGCCATCGAGCGCACCGAGCAGATTGTAGAGCTGGCCCGAGGCCGCGCCTTCGGCGATATGCGTGTCCCAGCCGACGAAGCCCATGGCGCCGACGCGCGGGCCGTCGGCCTTGGCGAGATAGCGCGCGGCGGTGCCGGCTGCTTCGGCGAAGTAGGCGCGCACGCGCGCGATGCCGGGCGGCATCAATGTCGGATCGTCCGACATCGGATCGCCCGTGCCGGGCGCGCCGCCGAGCGAGGCGAGCTTCATGCGCGCCTGGAGCACGGTCGCAAGCTTCGGATCGGTGTGCTGGTAGAGATCGAGCAGGCCGTTTTGCGTGTCCTCGCTCGCCGGTAACAGTTTTTGCGGCACCCATGTCATCACGGGCGCCGAGCCGCGCACCACCAGCGGCGTCACCGAGCCGATGCCAAGCGCGCGGCTGCCGCGCGGATCGACGCGCCCACCCGACTCCATCGCGAACAGCGCGCGGTTGAGCCATCCCGAAGCGGTCACGCCGGGCTTCGAAATGCCGCTCTCCAGCACGTCCTGGCCATCGAAATGCGAGCGCTCGCGATAGGGCGTCGCGGCAGCATGGACGATTGCGGCGTTGCCGGTCTTGTAGAGCCGGTGCAGGTTCGGCATCGCCGGATTGAGCGCGAAGAAGGAATCGAGCGGCAGCGCCGGCGGCTTGCCGTCCAGCACCAGCGCGCGATCGCCGCGCAAGCCGATCCAGTCGGGATCGCCGACCGGCGCGACCGCACCGAGACCATCGAGCGCGCCACGCAGGACGACGACGAGAAGGCGCGGATCGCGCCCTTCGGCACGTGCGATCCGCGGCATCTGGCTCCACGCGAACAGCGCACCTGAGCCGACCAGAAGCTCGCGCCGCGTGGGCAAATGATTGACGAAGCCCATGCTCACCTCCTCTGAAAATCCGCCGACATAAACAATAGCGCCAGTGCCTGCTGCCGGCTCTCGGCGCGTCCGACCGCCTGCTTCACCTCGGGCGCGATCTCGGATGCGAAGACATCCTCGATGATGACTTGCGGATCCGCGGTGCCGGTGATGCGCTCGGCAAAATTGTTGGCGACGTCGAGCCGCCGGCCGATACCGTCGACCCAGCTCGCTTCGTCGTCCGGATAGCCCTTCGGCGCGGACGGACGCCACAGCGCCTCGCCCAGCAGCTCCTGACCGCCGGTGAAGCGCACGGGATCGACGGTCGTGATGCCGGTCGCGCGCACCATGCCGACGACCCATTCGCCGGGACGCTTCAGTTTTGACGGCGGCCCGCGCCACGCGTCGTCCGACGACACCATCGAAATCGCGACCTGCTTGAGATCGCCTTCGGTGTCGCGAAAGGTCTTGGCCATCTGCTCGACGAGAGCCGGCGGCGGCTCGTCGGCGACGAAATGGCGCGCGAGCTTGGTTGCGACATGCGTCGCCGTCGCCGGATGCGCGGCGAGGTCGCGCAGCACGGCGCGGCCCTGCTCGGCGTCTTCCTGCTCGTAGCGCTTGCCGAGCACGGTCTGCCCGCCGGGCTCGTGCAGCCGCGGATTGAAGGTGAACTCGCCGCCATGCTGGGGATCGGCGCCCGGCGGCACCAGCGTCCAGCCGGTCAGCACGTTGGCGAAGCCGATCACGTCGTCTTGGGTGTAGCCGGTGCGCACGCCGAGCGTATGCAGCTCCATGATCTCGCGCGCAAAGTTCTCGTTGAGGCCACTGCTGCGGTTGATGCCGGCGATCGAGTTCGCGCCCATCGAGCCGAGATTGTCGAGATAGAACAGCATCGCCGGATGGCCTTCGACGGCCAGCAAGAGATCGACGAAGCGGCCGAGCGCATTGGCGCGAACGGCTTCGCGTTCATAGGCACCGGACATGCTCTGGATCCGGTTGGCCGAGACGCAGAAATGGTTCGACCAGAACCACACCAGCCGCTCGGCGAAGCCGATGTCGGCGGCGAGCGCGGCTTCCGAGCGCAGCTTGGCTTCCTGCAAGTAGATCGGACGGCCGGGATCAGGAACGGCGTCAGCCGCCTGCTTGGCCGCTATCTCGGCAGCATCCTTCTCCTGGCCCTGTGCTGGCGCCCCCTCGGTCTGCGCCTGAGCCTGACCCTGCTCGCCCGCAGCAACTGGTGTCGCAGCCATCTGCTGCTTCTTGGCCTGCTGCTGCGCCTGCTTGGCACGCGCGGCTCGCCGTGCATTGGCATCGGCCACGGTGCGATAGGCCTTCGCACTGGTGGGAAGGCTGGCGGCGGCGCTCAATGCGAGCGGCCGATCAAGCTCTGCGATCAACGCGCCGCGCGGATCGGTCCCGACAGCCGCAAGTGATCCCGGTCGCGGCCCCATCCCGAAGCGATGAAGCGCCAGCACGGCCTCGGCCTTTGCGGAATTGCTCATGGCGAACGCCCAACTCTTTCAAGCCCGCCGACCGGTGTCGCGCTAGGCTACCAACCGTAATGCTACAAATCGTAGCATTACGGAAATGCGCTCGCAAGCGGAGATTGAAACGCGATGGTCAAGAAGTCGGGAGCCGCGACAGACGGGCACCCGCGGCAGTCCTAGAAATTGGGCCCAAGCGCGCTCTTGGCCGCATGCTGCTCCCAAGGCCCAGGATTCAGGATGAGCCCCGAGACTTTGCCTGCTGCGTCCCTGATGAAAGCGATCCGGGTATGATCTTGGTCGTCTACGGTGAATTCGTTGCTTGATGTCGCCCACGAGCGGCGTCGCGTTGCCCTTCTCGAATGCGAGGATCGGCCAAGCCCCCGTCGCCTCCGCGATGAGCCTGCCTTGCTCGACGCGAAGTTGAAGCTGGACCGAATTGGCACGGCGGGTGGCTCTTACGACGCTGAGATCGCCGGCGCTGCTTTGACCCCTGTGGACGATTTTCATCTTGATCGTCGAGTCGACTGGCCCTCGCAGCTTGGCCAGGACATCGGCGAGTGCGAGGCCTCTCAGCGGCGCGCCGTCAATTTCAGTGATGAGGTCGCCCGCCGTCACACCGGCTTTGGTTGCGGGGCCGCCGCCAGGGTTCGGCTTGTTGATCCTCAGCCCCTCCTGCTCCATGGCGACGAAATTGCCGATTCCAAGCCATCCGGTCTTGCCATCAGCGAGGCCCTGTCTGTCACGCGAGCTCACCGTAGCGCCGAAGTCATAGGTCCCGGCATAATCGGCGAGCGCTTCCGTGCTCAGGGTCGCCGGCGCAGCCGGCGGGACGGCGGTCGACTCGGGAATCGTCAATGCGCCATAGACGAGGTGATTGATCCCCGAATACAGCACCGCCTGGCGCCCTTTGCTGCCGGGCGTCGTCTGGACCATCTGTACGCCGATCAATTGCTCCGCCGGATCGATCCAGAAATACGTGCTCCAATGTCCCGCCCAGGAAAAGCTCCCGACCGCTCCCGGGATCCAGCTTTGGACCGGATCGGTGCGGATGGCGAAGCCAAGCCCGAAGGTTGTTCCGGCGCGGGCGCCAACCTCGTCACCTCCGAAGATGGTGACACCCGATGGCAGTGCGTTCGTCGTCATCTGCTTCACCGCATGCGGGCTGAGCACGCGCACGCCATCGAGCTCGCCGCCATTGAGCAGCATCTGGCAAAAGCGGAGATAGTCGGGCGCGGTCGATACGAGTCCGCCGTCGCCGGAAAACAACTTTGGCGGCGTCGTGACATCCCAGATCGGCGGCCGTTCCGGCATGGGAGAATCGACGAGCCGATCGAGCTTCTCCTTCGGCACAAAGAAGCCGGTGTCGACCATATGCAGCGGACCAAAGATGCGGCTCTCCAGGAACCGATCGAAGGGCTGACCAGACGCCACTTCAACGACCCGGCTCAGCACTTCGACGCTCCAGCCATATTCATGGACCTCGCCGGGCTCGTGCGCGAGCGGCAGGCGGGCCAGGCTCGACACGAATTCCGCCAACGTCGTGTCGCGTCTCCGCACGGCCCTCAAGCCGTAGAGCCCATGGATCGTCCGGATCCCGAAGTCGGCGCTTGCGTCGGCAAGGCCCCGTTCCGGGTAGGCAAAATCGAGCTCCGGATAGATCAGGCCAGACGTATGGCGCAACAGATCGCGAACCGTCATCGGACGTTTTGCTGGTTTTGGCAGACCGAGCCCGTACTCCATTTCGCCTGTCGCCGGGTCCGCCTTCTGAAAAGCGACCCGCATGTTCGCAAGCTCCGGCAGATATTGCGAGACGGGCGCGTCGAGGTCGAGCTTGCCCTCGTCCACCAGAATCATGGCGGCGACACTGGCCACCGGCTTGGACATCGAGGCGATCCAGAAGATGGAATTCGTCTTCATCGGGACGGTCTTGGCGCGGTCCTGAAATCCGATGGCCTGCAAATAGGCGAGCTTGCCGCCCTTCGCGATTGCGATGACCGCACCGGGGAGAAGGCCGTCCGACGGCGAGAAAGAATCGAAGCGCGCCTGATACCATGGCGCGATCCGCGCCAGACGCGCGGCCGAGAATCCCAGGCTTTTTGCATCGCCTGGTGTCGCGAGGTCATCGGCGAGTGCCGTCCCCGACAGGCAAAGCACGACGGGAATCGCCCACATCGATGCGACGAGTCTCATTCCGCAGTCTCCGCAGAAGCACAACAAATCTGAGCAGGCACTCCTGCGGCAGACGTGAGCCGCTAGAAATTGGGTCCGAGCGCGATCTTCGTGATCGTGCCGTTCCTGACGCCGATGCGCCATTCCGCCGAGCCGTTGGCGAACTGGGCGACATAGATGTCGCTGTCGAGCGCGGTGACGCCACGGAACGAAACCGCGCGCAATGCGCCGAGCCGCGCCAGGATCGCCTGGTCGAACGGAAGCTGCTGACGCGTGATGTCGGCCACCTCCGACGTCATGCGCTCGTAGTCCGGCTGGCCCTTGCCGACGCCTTCGATATAGCGGCGCAGCATCTCCTCGCCATTGGCGATCGGAACGGCGCGGCGCGCCGCGCGCCCCGGCCGCGCGCCGATGTTCGACGCTTCGACATTGTGGAAGCGGGTCTGCCGCCCCGGCAGCAGGACTTCAAGGCACCGCCCAGACTTGTCGGCAATCACCCAGGGATTGTTCACGGTGGTCGTGGAAGCCCAAGACACGTTGGGCCTGACGGTGCTCTGCATCCTGCGATTGCCATCGGCGTCGAGATTGAAGACCTGGATGTCGTCGCCCATCTCGTTATAGACCATGATCCTGATCGGCGAAGTGCCGGCGCGGCCGCGCACGCGCGCTTCCTCCGAGCAAGGCACTATACCGCCGAGCTCGTCGTTGCCGTCGGGCCGGAAGATCACGTCGCCGGCCTTGCCGTCGGGCTCGATCATCAGGCGGAATTCGGCCGTGCCGTTCTCGAACTTCGCGCCATAGATGTCATAGCCGCCCGGACCGACGCCGCGGAAGAAGATCGATTCCACCACGCCGAGCGCCTGGAACGCCTCGCGCATTTCATTGAGCTGCCGGTGGACCTTGGCCGCTAGCGGCGCGCTCGTGCGATCGTAGTTCGGCGTTCCGGCGCGCAGGTCTTCGATCCCGCGCAAGATCATCTCTTTGCCGCCCGCGACCGGGACCTGCTCCCTGAACCTGTCAGGAACTTCCGCAAGGCGGCGCGTGAAGTCCGCCTCGACCGCCTGCGCCACCGCCGCATCGACGCGAGGCGCGAGGCGCGCGCCGAACGTCGCGCTCTGCACCAGCACGCGTGCAACCTTCGACTGCTCGTCGCGCAGGAAGATCAAGAGATGGTCGCCGCGGAAGGAGAAGGCGTCAGCGCCCTCGGCGAGGACCTGCGTTGCGCCCTGTCCCGTCTCACGCAACCAGAGACGATCGCCGTCACGCCGCAGCGTGAGCACGCGGTTCGGCGCGATCCTGTACCATCCGACATATTGATCGAGCGACGCGGGATCGACGGCTGCCGTGGGCATCTCGGCGACCCGAACCGCGCGGATATCGCGGCCGTTCATGCGCAGCGTCAGCTCGGAGGAGCGGCGCTCCGCATCGAGCGGGAACGTGATCTCGCCGGACGGGGCCGCGTAGGCCGCGGTGCCGTCACTGCCAACCGTCAGGCGCAGCCTGCGCTGTCCGGTGAGCTGGCCATAGAGGTCGTCGCCCTCGCGGAAGATGGCGAACACCGAGCCCGGACCCATGGCGTAGAAATTGACGAAGGGGCGGTAATGCTGGGCCGGCACCTCGCCGGTATCCGCGGCGACGGGCACGGGATCCGGGGTGCGATAGGCGATCATGCCGGCGGACACGATCACAGCCGGAATGATCGCGGCCGCGATCCACAGCCGCTTGCGCCAGCCGACCGCGACGGGCATGGCGGCGGCCGCGATGATGCGCTCGACGCGTGCGCGCACGGTCGATACCCGCGCCATCGCGAGCTCCACCGGCCGCGGATTTACGCTGGTTGCGACATCGAGCAGGATTTCGGCATAGGACCAGCGGTCGTCGATGACTTCGATAGCCTCGGCGTCGCTGATGATCTCGGCGAGCTCGGCAAGGCGCGCGAGCTGCCACCACGAGAACGGACTGAACCAGAACACTGCACGGTTGAGCGAGGCAAGCAGCAGGACGTAGAAATCGCGATTGGCGACGTGCGCGCCCTCATGCGCGAGCACCGCGAGGCGCTTCTTCGCATCCCAGCCGGAGAACTGCGGCGGCACCAGAATGGTCGAGCCGAACGTGACCGGACCGCCGACCTCGCGGCTGACGCGCACGTCGGCGTCGATCAGCTGCGGGCCGCTCATCGGCCTTGCCGCGCGTGCCAGACGCCAGGTCAGGCAGAGACCGATGGCCAGCCGCAGCAGCAGCGCGCCGGCGACGCCGGCATAGACGATGGTGGCGACCAGCCACCAATTGATCGATACAACAGCTTTTGCCGGCGCCACGACGCCCGGCGGAATCGGCAGCGCGGGTTGCGGGGCCTCCAACATCGAGATGTCGGCCGGCAGGAAATCATCCGGCACGGATACCGGCAAAGGCATCCGGGTGATCGTCAGCGTCGGCCAATGCATGACGAAGGGCATCGCCAGCGATGCCAGCAGCACGACGACCCACGCCGTCATGTGGACGTGCGGATTGCGCACGCGAAACAGGTTGAGACCGAACCAGACGACGCCTCCCAGCACGAAGGAGCGTAGCGCCGCCTCAGCCAGAGTTGCGATCATTCTTTCTTCACTCCCCTCGCCTTCTTCGCCTTGGCCACCTGGTCGGCCAGTGTACGCAGCTGCTGCTGGTCGAGCATCGCATTGTCCACCATGCCGACGAGGACTTCCTCCATCGAGCCGTTGCAGAACCAGTCGACGATACGCTGCACCGCCTTGGCCGCGACCCGCGCGCGCTCTTCCGCAGCGTGGTAGACATAGGTGCGTCCGTCCACGGTGTGCCGAGCATAGCCCTTTTCTTCGAGCCGGCGCAGCACCGTGCGCACCGTGGATTCCTTCAGACGCCGCGACAGCCGCTCGCGCACGACCTCGGCCGTAACGGGACCATGGGCCCAAACCAATTGCATGACCTCGTGCTCGAGGTCGCCCAGTTCGGGCAAACGATCGTCCATGGCATCTGACCTTGCGGATTGAGTTTTCTTGTAACGCTACAGATCGTCGCATATGCGGCCGCGCCGCGCAACGGCGATTCCACCTCGCCGTGCCGTCATGCCCGGGCTTGTCCCGGGCATCCACGTTCTTCGTATCACGCGGCAAGGGGCGTGGATGGCCGGGACAGGCCCGGCCATGACGATGTGGAGACGTCAGCGCATTAACCGCGCCGTTTTGGGTGCAGCACGCTCAATACTTCGGCTCGTACATCTCGGACTGGACCAGGCCCTTCACGTCGTTGGGAGCGGGGCCGTCGGCGAGACCGCGTTGATAGGCGACGTCCGCCACCGCAACGGCGATGCGGGCCGAAACCTCGCGAATGCGAGGGAGTGCCGGATAGAGGCTGCCCTGCGCGAGGTCCTCCTTGCCGACGCAATCGGCGAGCGTATGGGCGGCCGCCATGAACATCTCGTCCGTCACCAGGCGCGATCGGCTGGCGATGACGCCGAGGCCGACGCCGGGGAAGATGTAGGAGTTGTTGCCCTGGCGCGGCACGAAGGTACGGCCGTTGAGCGTCACCGGATCATAGGGACTGCCGCAGGCGAACAGTGCGCGGCCCTCGGTATAGCGGTAGGCATCCTCGGCCGAGCATTCGGCCTTCGAGGTCGGGTTGGAGAGCGCGAACACGATCGGCTGCTCGTTGAGCGCGGCCATCGCCTTGAGCACGTCGGGTGTGAAGGCGCCGCCGACCGCGGCGACACCGATGATCGCCGTCGGCTTCAGCGTCTTGATCGCGGTGAGGAAATCGGCGATCGGCGCCTGGCCGGCATGGGCATAGCGCAGCTTGTGGCCAGAGAGGCCGTCACGGCCGCCGACGACGAGGCCGCGGGAATCCACCAGCCAGTTGCGCCGGAGAGCTTCCGCCTCGGAAATCCCCTCCGCCATCATGGCCGAGACGACGAGATCGGCGATGCCGGTTGCCGCCTCGCCTGCACCGAGGAACAGGATGCGCTGATCCCTGAGCTTGCCGCCATTGACGCGCAGCGCCGAGAACAGGCCGGCGAGCGCCACGGCCGCGGTGCCCTGGATGTCGTCGTTGAAGACGCAGGCCTCGTCCCGATATTTGTGCAGCAGCTTGAACGCCGAGTGATTGGCGAAATCCTCAAACTGGATCAGCACGCCCGGAAACGTCTTTCGCGCAGCCTGCATGAACTCGTCGACGAAGCTGTCATAGGCCTCGCCAGTGAGCCGCCGCTCGCGCAGTCCGAGATAATAGGGATCGTTCAAGAGCTCTTCGTTGTTGGTGCCGACGTCGAGCACGATCGGCAGGCAATGCTCGGGATGCACGCCGGCACAGGCGGAATAGAGCGAGAGCTTTCCGACCGGGATGCCCATGCCGTTGGCGCCGAGATCGCCCAGCCCAAGGATGCGTTCGCCATCGGTCACGACGATCAGCTTGGCCGGATAAGGCCAGTTCTCCAGGATCTCGGCGATCTGGCCGCGATCGCGCGATGAGATGAACATGCCGCGCGGCCGTTGGAAGATCAGACCGTATTTCTGGCAGGCGAGCCCGACCGTCGGGGTGTAGATGATAGGCTGAATCTCGTCGATATTGTCGACGACGACGCGGAAGAACAGCGCCTCGTTGCGGTCATGCAGCGCATTCAGCGCGACGTATTTTTCCAGATCCGTCGGCAGCGTACGCAGATTGGTGAGCACGCGCTCGACCTGGGTCTCCATCGTCAGCACGCAAGGCGGCAGCAGGCCGCGCAGGCCCAGCGCGTCGCGCTCCTGTTCGGTGAAGGCGGTGCCCTTGTTGAGCAAGGGATCGCGCAGCAGCGTCATGCCGTGAGCGGGGTCGGATGATGTCGGTTGGGCGCTGACCCGAGCAGGTCTATTCACGAATTCCCCCAGGGAGTTTCTTATTGAAGGGCAAGCATTGTCGGCCAGTGCTCACCCGAGATCAAGGACGTAGCGACTCAAGGCTCGATTGTGATCTCGCACCGCAGCGAGATTTCGCGAAAAGCCGGCATTTGCGCGCGAGAAGAGGTAAACGCAGCACGACTACTCGGGCTTGATGTCGGCGGCCTTCACGATCGGCCACCATTTCTCGGTCTCGGCCTTCTGGAAGGCCGCAAGCGCTGCGGGCGTCTGCTGCTCGGTCGGCGGTATCTCCTGCCCCAATTCGCCGAAGCGCTGCTTCACGGATGGATCGGCGAGCACCGCGACGATGGCCGCGTTGAGCTTCGTGACGATGTCCTTCGGCGTGTTCTTCGGTGCCCAGATGCCGTGCCAGTAGGAGATGTAGAGACCGGGCAGGCCCGCCTCGTCGACGGTCGGGATGTCGGGCGCGGAGGCGAGCCGCGTCGGCGACGTCACTGCGAACGCCTTGATCGCGCCGTTCTTGTATTGCGGCAGCGAGTTCGAGGCCTGGTCGAACATGATGTCGATCTGGCCTGCGACGAGATCGATCATGGCGGGTCCGGCGCCGCGATAAGGCACGAACTGGAAATCGGTGCCGGTCTTCTCCTTGAAGAAGACGCCTGCGACGTGCGCGCCCGTGCCGGCACCGGCTGTGCCAGCAGTCGCCTTGCCGGGGCTGGCCTTCAGCCACGCAATCATCTCTTTCAGATTGTTGGCCTCGAGCGACTTCCGGCCGACGATCAGCTGCGTTCCCATCGCGATCGTCGCGACCGGCTCGAAATCGGCGATCACATCATAGGGCAGCTTGAAGATCGCGCCGTTCAGCACATGCGTGCCCCAATGGCCGATCGTGATCGTCGTGCCGTCAGGCGTCGCGCGCGCGACGCGGGCGCCCGCAATGCTGCCGGAGGCACCGGCGACATTTTCGACCACGACGGTCGTGTGCAGCTGAGCGGCGATCCGCTCGGACAGGATCCGCGCCAGCGTGTCGGTCGGGCCGCCCGCCGCGAACGGCACCACGAGGGTGATGGGGCGCGACGGAAACGGCTGGGCGCCCGCCGGTCCGGCCCACACCGCGGATCCGATCAATGCGCAAATGACGATCACATGACCGCGTAGTCCGGCCCACAGCCCCTGCATTCCATCCACCCTTTTTCATCGCCCGCATGTTGTTAGCGGGCTGGGGCCGGAGTGAACGCTGCCGGGCGGGCAGAGGCAAGCTGGAAATTATGCCGAGCGCTAACCAGCCGCCCGCCGCGGGGCCAGATTGGCGGCGCCATCAGCCGGCGGCGCGATCTGCATCAGGATGGTCTGGACCGGGGATGCGACCTCGATGCCGTTCTGCTGGAAGCGCAGCTTCATGCGGCGATTGAATTCGCGCTGCACCGGCCAGCGGCCCGCCTCCGTGCAGCGGATCTGGCCGACGATCGACACCATGGCACCATCGACCTTGTCGATGCCCCACAGATCAAGGTCGCCGCGAATTGCCGCGCGAAACTCCGGCTCGCGGCGCATCTCCTCGACGATGTCCTTGAGGATCTGGCCGGCGCGGTCGGTGTCTTCCCTGTAGGCGACATTGACGCTGACGGACGCATTGCCGGCGCCGCGGCTCGCATTGGTGATGGTCGTCACCGCGCTGAACGGCACGATGTGCACCGCGCCATCGCCTGCGCGCAGACGAATGGTGCGGATCGAGACATTCTCGACCACGCCGGACAGCCCCGAAACGCTGACGTTATCGCCGACCTGGACCGTGTTCTCCAGCAGCAGGAACAGGCCGGTGATGAGATCCTGCACCAGCTTTTGCGAGCCGAAGCCGATGGCGATGCCGACGATACCGGCGCCGGCCAGCAGCGGCGCGACGTTGACGCCGATCTCGCTCAGCGCGGTGAGGCCGACGACAGTGGCGATCAAGCAAAGCAGCGCCGTTCGCAGCATCGGCTGGAAGGTGCGCAGGCGCGCCGCGCGGGCGTAGTGCCCATCGCGCGACAGCGTATTGATCTGGCGGTCCAGCAGCGCGTTGCTGGCTTCCCAGACGGCGGCAGCAATGAGCACAGCGATGCCGATGGTCGCCACCGCCGAATCAGCCGGCCGCCGATCTGGCCTCCATAGAACCAGACCATGGCGTCGACGCCCCAGACTTCGAGCACGGCCACGAAGCCGATGAACGCGATCACGCTGGATACGATCTTGCGCAACAGCGGCAGATAGCGGTTGGCGCGGATCTCGAGGCCCGGAAAGCGCTGCAGTATCTCCGGCTTGATGCGGAAGCCGCGGTCGATCAGGCTCAGCGTCACCATGATGGCGACGCGCGTGATCAGCGCCACCACGACGGTGCCGACGAAATATTGCAGCAGCAGCGAATAGCCATTGCGGATGTTGAGCGCCCAGACCGCCCACAGCGCGAGGTCGAGCGCGATGGCGAGATAGTGCCAGCCGCCGGCAATGCGGTTGCGCAGTCGCGCCGCGATCCCCTGCCGCTCCGCCGGCGCGCGGATGGCATCGGCGACCTGGCGGCGGCATTGCAGGATGATGACGACGACGAAGAGATGCACGACCAACAACACCATACGCAGCAGCGCCGCATAGCCGGCGCGGTGCAGGCCGAGCAGCAGCGCCACATTGGCGAAGGCGATGCCGGAGACGCCGACGCCGACGATGCGCCGCGCCCAGATCTCGACATAGGCCGCGGTTTCTGCCCGAACCGGAACGAGGCCAAACGGCCCCGCCAGCGCGCGGACGACGCAGATGAGCCCGCGCGAGAACGCGTAGGCATTGACGACGGCGAGGATCACGAGGCGCACGGTTGCGGGATCGCCGATCTCCGTGCCGAGCAGAGCGGTTGCGACGCCGATGAAAACGAACACGGGGAGCAGCTCGAGCAGGAGACGCCCGAGCACGAAGGGCAGCCGCAGCAGCAATTGCCAGACACGTGCGAGACTGTGGCGGCGCTTGTGCAGCTCGGGCGCGGGCGTGACATCGGCGACCGACGACGGTGGATCTGCGATGGGCAGCACCTGCGCCGGCAGGCGCGCGGTTTGCGGGACGCGTCCTTCCAGGAAGGCAACCGGTCGCCGGATCGCGCGGAAGATCACCCATTCCGCCGCAAGGGCGCAGCCGAACACCAGCGCGAGCTTCCAGGCGATCTCGATCAGGAGGTTGTAGGCGGCGGGATCGTTGGCGGTCCGTACGATCCAGTAATAGAATGCGGGGAAATGCGTCAGCGTCCGCGCCACGTCGGCGATCTCGCGCGAGATCTCGCCGATCTCTTCCGACACCGTGAGCAGGAGCTGTGCGCCAAGGCCGTCGGCCGAGAGCGGGATCGGCGATTTCTGCTCGGGCGCCGCGGGCACCGGCTGCTGCTGGCCGGGCACATTCGCGATCACGCGCAGCGTATCGATCATCTGCGCACGTTTTTTGTCGTCCTGGAGCGTCTCCAGCGCCCGCTTGGCGTCCTCCGGCGACAGTGCGGCAGCCCTGTTGGCGGCCGGCGGCTCGGCGCGGACGGTGGAAAGAGACGAGATCGCGATGAAGAGAGCGGCGAGGAACGCCGGGGCAAGCTTGTGCGACACGAGGATTCCCTGGAAAAGCGCATGCGCCGGCGGAGTCGGGACTGTCGCCGCCGAAGCACTGCGTCATGTCGTATCGACGCTATTCGCCCCGGCGCTGTGTCGGAAGTTGGCCAACGAGGCGACATTCTCTTGGCATTTGCCGCAATGCAGGAACGGGAACCGTCGGCTCCGCGCGGCCGAACATCAACCGAGTGCGATGCTCACAACAAAATCCTCCCGTCATTCCGGGAGTCGGCCCGGAATGACGGCGAGGAGGAGGAGAAAGCAGGATGTCAAAGCGCCTGTCACGGCGGCCGCATCACGGCCATCCGACACGATCGGTGTGATGCAAAATACAGCGCCGGGAAGGTAGGGGCTTTGCCTCACTGATGCAGCCCGCTAAACCTTGACCCGGCGTGCCGTTCGCGGTTTCTGCCGCTATGCGATAGTCCGAACGAGCTCCATCGCACTTAACGCGGCTGGATCTGCGGAGGTGGAGTCATAGACCTCCCCTTGCTCTGAGGTGGACGACGCGTCGCTTGTTTGCGACCAACGGCATGCTCCTCCCGTGACATAAAACTGTCAAGCAGGATCAATGGTGCCGGTATCACATTTGAGGACGTGTTCCCTCCACCGCGATAGATTGATCGCAGTGGATCAGGGAATAAATTCCCTCCCGCCGCGTTTGTGTCAGAGAGTCCATTCGCCTTCCGCATTCCATCCATTTCCAGAAAGCCAGACATGAAAGCATTGCTTTGCATCGCCGCTGTCGCGGCCCTCCTGACTGGATCGGCCTTCGCGCAGACCCCGCCGCAGACCTCGACCAAGAAGGTCGACGGCACCGAGAACGTCTACGTCTTCCGCTATGGCGGTCATCAGTCGATGTTCATCGTGACACCGCAGGGCGTGATCGCGACCGACCCGATCTCGTATTTGCGTCCGGCAAAGCCCTATATCGACGCCATCAAGGCCGTCACCGACAAGCCGATCAAATACGTCATCTACAGCCACCACCATTACGACCACATCGCCGGCGGCCAGCCCTTCAAGGATCTCGGTGCCACCTTCATCGCACACCGGCGGACCAAGGAGCGCCTGCTCGAGCTGAAGAAGCAGAATTCGCTGCTCGCCGATGTCGTGATGCCGGACCAGGTGATCGGCGACAAGAAGAGCATCACGCTCGGCGGCACCACGCTGGAGCTGAACTATGTCGGCCGCAACCATTCCGACAATTCGCTGGTGATGCGGCTGCCGAAGGAGAAGATCGTCTTCGTCGTCGATTTCGCACCGATCGAGTCCGTGCAGTTCCGCAACATCCCCGATAACGCCTCGCCGATCGAGTATATCGCCTCGCTGAAGAAGCTCGCATCGCTCGACTGGGAACGAATGATCCCCGGCCATCCCTATGCCGGCGGCCGCTTCGGCACCAAGAAGGACGTCGAGGACGACATCGCCTACATGGAAGATCTATCTGCAGAGGTGAAGAAGGCCGCCGATGCCGGCAAATGCTTCGACACCGCGATGAAGGAAGTGAAGCTGCCGAAATACGAGAAATGGGCGAATTACGAGACCGCCCTTCCCGCCAATGTCGAGCGCTTCTGCTACTGGTGGGGCCGCGGGTATTGAGGGTCGGCTTGCTCAGACGCGACGAGCTTCGCTCGCGCTGAGATCGTAGGGTGGGCAAAGGCGCTCTTGCGCCGTGCTCACCACCTCTCGCCGGACGAAGATTGGTGGGCACGCTTTGCTTTGCCCACCCTACGGGATCGCCGCTAGCGAACGCGGCGCCCTGTCCTCGCCGACGGCGCCTGCGCGAAATACGGATTCGTCAGACATGTCGCCGGACGCCCCTGCGCGCTTGCCCGGCACTGGGCGAACGAGGAGAAAATGCAGTCCATCCGTTCGCCCTCCAACTCGCCGAAGACGTGCAGGCAGACCGGCGCATCGCCCCCATAGGTCTGGGCGCGCGCGGAACCGGCGATCAAGAGCGCAGCGAACAGGGAAACGACGACAGCAGGCTTGTACACGACAAACTCGAAATCAGAGAAACATTTCAGTCAAATCAACCGTCGACGAGCTGCCGATCCAGTCAAAGTTTTGCGTCAGCCAGATTCGCGCGGCCTCACGCCCCTCGTCACGCAGGCGGCACAAGAGGCTCCATTCGGGATGGAACTGCGTGGCCGTTCCGAGCTGCGACATCAATTGGTCGTTTCCAATCCAGTGCATGAACATGCGGCTGTGCGTGTTGCGATCGAGCTCGCCATTATCGATCAACCGGGTCGTGAAGGCAATCGCGCGCATCTCACGCATCAGTGACGAATTGAAGCTGATCTCGTTGATGCGATGGAGAACGTCGGCGGCACTCGTCGGCAGTTCGTCACGCCGGATCGCGGTCACCTGCACGATGATGACGTCTTGGCTACCTTTTCGATAGATCAGCGGAAAGATCGCGGGATTTCCGAGATAGCCGCCATCCCAATAATGCTCGCCGTCGATCTCGACCGCCTGGAAATATGGCGGCAGACAGGCCGAGGCGAGCACGGTCTCCGCGCTGAGCAGCGGCGTCTGGAACACCTTGATCTTGCCGGTACGGACATTCGTGGCGTTGAGAAATAGCTGCGGTGCGTCCGGCGATGAATTGAGCCGATCGAAATCGACCACGCGTAGCAGCAACGACCGGAGCGGATTGAAGTGGAGGGGGTTGAGCAGGTTCGGCGGCACCGTGTGCGTCAGCGTGTGGATGAAAGCATGGACAGGGTGATATTCCGGCGGCAGCTTGAGGGCCTGGATCAACTGGTTGAGTGGCGAGAACAGGTCATAGACCTGATCCATCCGCGAGACCTCGTACCAGAACGCATGCAGGTTCTGCCGCGCCCCCTCGGCTCCGCCGATGGCCATGCCTGAGGCCAGCACCACCGCATTCATCGCGCCCGCGCTTGTAGCGCTGATCGCCTCGATGGCGAGCCTGCCGTCCTCGAGCACGTGGTCCAGCACGCCCCAGACGAAGGCGCCGTGCGCGCCGCCGCCCTGAAGCGCGAAGTTGACGTTCTTCTGGTTGCTGGTCTCACGGGCGGTCACTTTGCGGGCTTCCTGCCTCCCTTCCCCTCGCGCTCCAGCGCCTTGCGCACCTCGTCGAATTCGCCAAGCGAGGCCTTGTCGGCGCGGGGAAAGCGCAGGTCCAGCTTTTCGAGCGCCGCGACGATCGCCGAGCCGATCACGACGCGCGCGAACCATTTGTGGTCGGCCGGCACGACATACCATGGCGCGTGCGACGTTGCCGTATGCCGGACGATGTCCTGATAGACCGCCTGGTAGCGCGGCCACAGCGCGCGCTCCTTGATGTCGTCCATCGAGAATTTCCATTGCTTGGCCGGTTCCTCGAGCCGCTCAAGGAAGCGCTCGCGCTGCTCCTCCTTGGATAGATTGAGGAAGAATTTCAGGACCACCGTGCCGTTGCGGCTGAGATGGCGCTCGAAGGCGGAGATGTCCTCGAACCGCTCCTTCCAGATGTTCTTGGTGACGAGCCTTTGCGGCAACTTCTGCCTGGCGAGAATCTCCGGGTGCACCCGCGTGACCAGGCACTCCTCGTAATGCGAGCGGTTGAAGATGCCGATATGGCCGCGCTCGGGCAGCGCGATCGCGTGGCGCCAGAGGAAATCGTGGTCGAGCTCCTTGGTGCTCGGCGCCTTGAAAGCATGGACCTCGCAGCCCTGCGGATTGATGCCCTCGAAGATCGCCTTGATCGCAGAATCCTTGCCGCCGGCGTCCATGGCCTGGAACACGATCAGCACCGACCAGCGGTCCTGGGCGTAGAGCTTCTCCTGAAACTCGATCATCCGCTTCTTGTTGGCGTCGAGAATCTCCTGCGCCTTCTCCTTGTCGAGATCGCCCTTCTCGTTGGTCTTGTAATCCTTGAGGTGAAACTTGCCCGATCCGTCGTAACGGAACGGCGTGATGTAGCGGTCAAGTTCCTGGGCGAGCGATTTGGACGGCTTCTTGCTCATGAGCGCGGGGCACCTTGCGTTGCGGCTTCAATCGGTCGAGCAGGCTACCAAGGATGCCCTTGGGAAGGAATATGATGAAAAGGACGAGCAGCACGCCATAGACGAGGTTGTCCCAGCCGACCGCCTTGGTACCGAAGCCGATACGCAGGGTTTCCGCCAGCAAAATGGTGATGACAGCGCCAAAGGTCGGGCCGAGCGAGACGAACAGGCCGCCGACGATGGCCGCGAACACCATCTGGAGCGACACAGCGATGCCGCTGACGGTGTCGGGGGTGATGAACATCTGGTACTGGCAGTAGATTGCGCCGGCGAGCGCCGTCATCACGGCGCTGAGCAGCGTGATCTTCAGCTTCTCGGCGGTGACGTTGACGCCGGCCGCGGCCGCGGCATCCTCATCCTCCGAGATCGCCTCCAGCGCATAGCGAGCCATGCTGCGGTCGACCCAGTGCCAGACCACGATGCCGAAAAGCCAGACCCCGAGCGCGATCAGATACCAGGTCGTCTTGTCGTCGAATTGCAGCGCCAGCAGCTTGTTGCCCGAGGCCCGATTTGGCGTATAGCCGAGCGAGCCGCCGGTATAGTTGCGCGTCGCCGTGATGACCTGGAGCACGATCCCTGACAGCGCCAGCGTCACCAGCACGAAATAATGTCCGGTGATGCGGAAGCGGAAGCAGGGATAACCGACGATCAGCGCCAGCGCGCCGGCCGCAACCATGCTGATGGGAATGCCGATCCAGGGCGACCAGCCCAGGTGATTCCACAGCAGCGCGGTGACATAAGCGCCGATGCCCATGAAGCCGCCATGGCCGAGCGAGACGAGGCCGAACCGTCCCATCATCGACCAGGAGGTGTAGGCGAACGACCAGATCAGGATCAGCACCAGGATGTGCAGGTGATAGGGATCGCGATAGAGGAAGGGCAGCGCGACCAGCGCCGCCAGCCCCACCGCCCACGCCGCAAGCCGGCCCTGCCCCATCATCGGCGCCTCGCAAGCAGGCCCGCGGGCCGGATGAACATCATTACGATGAAGAAGGCGAAGGCGAGCACGTAGCCCCATTCGAGATCGGAGAACAGGCCGCCGAGCGATATGATCTCGGCGAACACAAAGGCGGCGATGAAGCCGCCGATGAAATTGCCGAGCCCCCCGAGCACGCAGATCAGGAAGGTGATCGGTCCGAAGGAGAGGCCGACGAAGGGATGCACGTCATATTGCAGCACCAGCAGGCAAGCGGCGAGCCCAGCCAGCGCGCCGCCGAGCGCGGAGGTGATGAGATACATTCTCTTCGTGTCGACGCCCATCAGCGCCATGATCTGCCGATCCTGGGAGATGGCGCGGATCGCGGTGCCGGTGAAGGTGCGGGTCATGAACAGGTACACTGCGACCATGCCGACCAGCGCGGCCAGAAAGGACAACAGCCGCGCGTAGCTGAAATTCATGTCGCCGAAGGCGAGCACCGGCAGGCGGATGCCGAGATTGCGGAAGTCGATGCCGAAGGCGACGGTGGCAAAGCTCTGGAGCACGAACAGCACCCCGCCTGTCGCAAGCAGCTGGTTGATCGGCGGCGCGGTGAGCAGCGGCGCGATCACGAGGTAGTGCAGCGCGGCGCCGAGGATCGCGACGAGCAAAATGGTGAACGGCGCTGCGATGAAGTAGCTGAGGCCGTAATACTGCACGATGAAATACATGGCGTACATGCCGATCATCACCAGCTCTGCGTAGCAGATCCAGGTCACGTCGATGACGCCAAAGATCAAATTGAGCCCGAGCGCGAGCAGTGCCAGCACGCCGCCGAGCAGGATGCCGTTGATCACGGCCTCCAGCAGATAGATGTCGAAAATGCTCAAAAAAGCTTGCATGCCTGCATGAACCTCATACCCCGAGATACGCTTCCTTGACCGTGTCGCTCGCCAGCATCTCGGCCGAGGTGCCGGACGCTCTGATCGTGCCGGCCTCGATCAGATAGGCGCGATCAACCACTTTCAGCACCTGCTGCACGTTCTGCTCGACGATCAGCACCGTCAGGCCGCGGGCGCGGATCCGCTTCACCAGCTCGAACACCTGCTGCACCACGACCGGCGCCAGCCCCGCCGACGGCTCGTCGAGCAGCAGAAGTTTTGGATTCGACATCAGCGCGCGGCCGATCGCGCACATCTGCTGCTCGCCGCCGGACATGGTGCCGGCCATCTGGTGGCGGCGCTCCTTCAGGCGCGGAAACAGGTCGAACACAACATCCAGCCGCTCGGCATAGTGGCCGCGCGCTTCCTTCATGAAGGCGCCCATCTTGAGATTGTCGTCGACCGTGAGCTGCGGAAACAGCCGCCGGTTCTCCGGCACATGCGCAATGCCGAGGCTGACGATCTTGTGCGGCGGCGTCGCCACGACGTCGACGCCCTCCATCCTGATCGACCCCCGCGTGGGACGGATCAGGCCGGAGATGACGCGCATCAGAGTGGTCTTGCCGGCGCCGTTCGGGCCGATGACGCCGACGGCCTCGCCGGCCTTCACGTCGAGATTGACGTCGAACAGCGCCTGGAACGTGCCGTAACCCGCGCTGACCGAACGAAGCTCCAGCATCGTCTAGCCCCCCGAGCGGCGGCGCGCTTCCGCCGCCGCGGCCTGCGTGGTCTCGGCATCGGTGCCGAGATAGACCTCGATGACGCGCGGGTCGCCGGCAACCGCGCTCGGCAACCCTTCCGAGATCTTCTCGCCGTGATCGAGCACCATGACGCGGTCGACGACGCGCATCAGCACGCCCATGATGTGCTCGACCCAGATGATGGTGATGCCGAGCTCGTCGCGGATGTTGCGCAGCATGTCGGCCGCCTGGTCCATCTCGGTCTCGTCGAGACCGCCGAGGCTCTCGTCGGCAAGCAGCAGTTTTGGCGCGGTGGCGAGCGCTTTCGCGAGTTCGAGCTTCTTCAGGCCGGCTGCGCCCAGGCCATCGACGCTGGCATGGCGATCGGTCGGCAGGCCCACCATCGCAAGTGACCGCTCGGCCGCCTCCTCCGCCCTGGCACGACTGTGGCGGCCCTGGCCGTAGAAGCCGGCCAGTGCGACATTCTCGAAGATTGTCAGGCGTCGGAACGGCCGCGGGATCTGGAAGGTGCGGCCGATGCCGCTGTTGATGATCCGGTGCGGCGCAAGGCCTGCGATCTCGGCGCCCCCGAACAGGATCGAGCCGGATGTCGGCGCCAGCGTGCCGGAGAGCATGTTGAAGATCGTGCTCTTGCCCGAGCCGTTGGGGCCGATCAGGCCGAGGATCTCGCCCTGATCGACCCGAAACGACACGTTGTTGACGGCGGTGAAGCCACCAAACCGCTTCACCAGCCCGCTGACTTCCAGCACCGCCCTGCTCCGCCGCTACTGGTTGCTGTAGGTGGTACCCTTCGGCAGCGGCAGCACGGCCTCGCGCTGCGCCTGACTCTTGGGCCACACCACAGAGGATTTGTCGTCGATGTACTGGATCACGACCGGGAACGACCGCTCGTTCTGCCCGGCCATCGGCGTGCCCTCGCCGTAGAACTTGACGCCGAAGCCGAGCATCGTGCCGCCTTCGGGGATGTCGGTGTCGAGCGCGGCCTTGCGCAGCGCGTCGGGATCGACGCCGCCATATTTTTTAATCGCGCGCGGCAGCACATCACTCATGAACACGTAAGTGTTGGACGCGCCGATGCCGACATGCGCGGAGCGGATGGCAACGCCGGGCCTGATTTTGTCGAACTCCTCGCCGACCATCTTGATGACGGGCGGGAGCTTGGGATCCATGGTCTTCTGGTTGGCGAGCCAGATCGAGATCGGGTCGGTGTTGAATATGTAGGTGGCGTCAGCCCCCATCCCTTCTCTCAGCTTCTCATAGACGCCGTAGCCGGCACCATGGCCCATCAGCGCGCCGAACTTCAGTCCCTGCTCGCGGGCCTGGCGCAGCAGCAGCGTGATGTCAGGGTTGTAGCCGGTGTGGAAAATGACATCGGGCTTGGCACGCTTCAGCTTGGTCACCAGCGCGGAGAGATCGGGCGCCGTCGCCGAATAGCCTTCCTTCATCACGACGTTGAAGCCCGCCTTCTTCGCGCCGGCCTCGTTGCCCCTGGAGACGTCGACGCCATAGGCACCATCCTCGTGGATGATGGCGACGCGCAGGTCCTTCGGCTCCTTGTCGAACTTCGCCTTGGCATTCTGCGCGATGAAATCCATCGTCATCATGCCGAACTGATCGCCGCTCGCCTGCGGGCGGAACACGTATTTGTAGCCCTTGTCGTTGAACACGGCCGACGAGATGCAGGTCGTCATCCACATGAACTTCTTGAGCTGCTCGACGCGGGCGGCGACCGGCACGCATTGCGCCGAGGAGAAGAAGCCGAGCACCATGTCCACCTTCTCCTGCTCGAGCAGGCGGACGGATTCGTTGATGGCGATGTCGGGCTTGCTCTGCGCGTCGGCATAGACCGCCTCGATCTTGTAGCCCTCGACGCCGGTCTTGGCGAAATGGTCGAGAATAATTTTTGCGCCGATATAGCCGAGCTCAGATCCACCGCCCGCGAGAGGCCCGGTCAGGTCGAAAACAACGCCGATCTTGATCTTCTTCTCTTGAGCCTGAGCCGAAGCCATCAAGCCCGTTGCTGATATCGCGACCAACAGCCCACGTACCAAGCGGGCAGCCATGCGCAGGCGCATCAAAACCTCCCTGGACGATTGTGCATTGCATTCTTGTTGCTCTTGCTTTTTGGCCCATCACATGGGCTGGGCGCAGCGATGTCAAGCCTCGCGCGTCAGCGCGACGCGAACTGCTGCTCGATAAAGGCCGTGACAAATCGCGGCATGGTCGGCGTGAGATCACTCATCCCGCGCACGAGATGAATGGCCGACAACTCCGGATCGGCTTCGCGGGCGAGATTGGCCTCGATCCGGGCCCGGGCCACGTCACCCGGCATGTCCAGGTTGATAATTTGAATCATTGCAATCGACGGACCGGTGACGACACAGTGCCAGTCCGGCTGGGTCCGGTAGTCGGCCGCGGTCAAGCCGGTCTCTTCCCCGAGTTCGCGGATGACGCTGCCGGGAATGTCGAGCGCGCCGTCACTGACGTCGTCCAGATCGGGCGTGCCTGAGGGGAAATAGATGCGGCCTGCATTGGCGGTGTGCTGCGCCATCTCGCCCATGATGAAGGCACCATCCGAGGCGCGCAGCGCGCCCATGCCGAAGCCGTTGAACACCGCCTTGTCGGGAAAGCCCCAGTCGCGCCAGGCAAGGAAGCTCGCGAAATCCGTTTCGAAATAGGTCGCGGCGAGATGGCCGTCCGTGAACACGGCATCGCGCCCGAGCAGGACGCGGCCGTTCCACATCTTCGGCCGCTCGCGCTGCTTCTCGGCGAAATGCGCCGCAATCTCGGCGCGGCGCTCTTCGGCGAACGGCCAGGCGATCGGCCGCACGGCAAGATCTAGCGTCGTGACGCGATGAATGACCAAGGACGTCATGACACCTGATTACAATGCCTTCGCGTCAGTTATTTGGCGTTCCCCGTGGTCTTCTTGGCCTGATCGACGTACTTGTTGGTAAAGGTCTTGCTGACGTCGATCTTGGCGGCGGCCACCTCGGGCGAGCCGACGCTGAACACCGCGAGCACCGCGTCCGCGCCCTTCGGGTCCATCTTGCCGGTTTCGGAGAACATCGGGATCGTGTTCTTCAGCGCGGCGAGATAAAGCTCCTTGTTCTTGCCGACCATCTCGTCCGGCATCTTCGCCATGATCTCCTCCGGCGAATGCGAATGGATCCAGCCGATCGTGGCGAGCATTGCGTTGGTGAGCGCCTGCGTTTCCTTCTCGTGCTTGTTGATCCAGGCCACGGTCGAGTACAGCGCGCCGCCCGGATATTCGCCGCCGAACGTCTCGAGCGTGTCCTTCTGGGTGCGGGTGTCGCTGAGGATGCGCAGATCCTTGTGGCTGCCCTGAAGCACGGTGACGGAGGGATCGAGCATCACGGCGGCGTCAATCTGCCCCTGCTCCATCGCGGCCACGGCGGTGGCGCCGAGGCCGACGCCGATCACGGCGGTGCCGGCGGGATCGAGCCCGTTCTTTTTCAGGAGATATTTGAGGAAGAAGTCCGTGGAGGAGCCGGGCGCGCTGACGCCGACCTTCTTGCCGGCGAGATCCTTGACCGACTTGATGTCATTGGTGCGCGAGGGCGCGACCACCAGCACGAGGCCGGGATAGCGGTCATAGACCACGAAGGCCTGAAGCTCCTGCTTCTTGGCGGCGAGGTTGACGCAATGGTCGAAATAGCCGGAGACCACGTCGGCGCTGCCGCCGAGCACGGCCTTGAGCGCGTCCGAGCCGCCCTTGAGGTCCACGAGCTCGACATTAAGGCCCGCCTTCTCGTATTCGCCGAGCTGCTTGGCCAGCACCGTCGGCAGATAGCACAGGCAGGCGCCGCCGCCGACCGCGATGGTCACCTTGCTTTGCGCCGCGGCAAGACCCGTGGTGAGCGTCAGCGCGAGCAGCGCACCGGCGAGCCTGGCAATCGTGTTCTTCATTGGTTTCCTCCGTTCGGCTGGCGGCACCATAGAGCAGCAGGATTGGCTTGAGAAGCACTGCCAAAGTGCGACTCGCCATCGGCCTTTCGGCGCAATAGCATGGGTCCACAACAACAATTCTTGATGGGGAGGATCAACCATGAATCGCCTTACAATCGGGCTGTCGATCGCCGCCGCCTTTGCCGCCGGATGCGGCGCGAACCAACTGCTCCGGCCGGCGCTGGCTGCCGAGAACGTCACCGCGCAGATCATCCACACCGGCGAGATGGAGGGCGACGCACTCGGCCCCGCCAACAATGTCGGCTACCGTTCCAAGATGTTCGCCAGCGCCGACGGTGCCACCATCTCGATCCAGGTCGGCAATGTGCCCAAGCACATGCATCCCAACACCAACGAGATCCAGTACATCCTGGACGGAACCGGGACGATCTGGCTCGGCGACAAGGAGGTGACGGTGAAACCCGGCGACCTCGTCATCATCCCCAAGGGCACCCCGCATGGCGGCACCAAGCCGATCAGCGGTCAGGTCAAGGCCATCGCGATCAAAACGCCGCCGCAGGCGCCCGATGACACCAAGCTGCTGGACTAGGCTCCCTGCAACTCGGGCCGGTTGAACGTTCGGGCTCGCACTGCCATGCGGGCCCATTTCCTCAGTTTCGAGGCTAGATCGGGCGCGTCTGCTTTCGGATCTCGTTCGCGATCGGCTTGAGGGTGTCTCCCGGAAGCTGGCCGACGAGCGTGTAACCCATGCCGCCATCCGCCCACACAAAGCCCGCGACATCGCCGGTCGATTGCGGCATCATCGGCGTATCCAGATTGCGGTTGCTCATCGGACGCGTCAGCACGACAAGCCGGTCGCCGTGATCGTCATCGTACATGAACATCGCGGCCGGGCCGTGCGACGTCGCAACCAGGCGACCGCCCATCAGCCGATAGCCGGATACGGAGAGATCCGGCACCTTGACCGGCTGTTTCAGCCGATTCGATACCCATCGCGTGAGCTCGGCACTGTCGGACGCCCTTATCTCGACCGGCCGCACGCGGTCCGGTGCGTAAACGCCATACGAATAGGCCGCCTCCTGTGCCAGCGCAGACAATCCATTCGAGCCCTCCTGCAAGACGCCGCGCATGGTCCACCCGCCAAGACCGCCGATGCCGAGAAGCAACATCGCAGCGATCGCCCACCACGCCCGCATGGGAGACCGCCTCCGGCCCTCGATGATGTGCGACAGATTCAACTCGGCCGGCAACGGCTCGTCGGCGATCGACGCAAACGCCCCGCGCAGCTGCTCGCGCTGGGTGGCGAAGGCCGCAACGCGCGCAGCGACGTCCTGATGATCGTCCAGATAGGATGCGACCTCCGCGCGCCGCTCAGGCTCGAGCGCCTGGTCGACATAGGCGTGGAGATCGTCCTCGGTGATCGGCCGCCGGTTCATTTCACGCCCCGCAATGCCACGACGTTCCCTGGAGCCACGCCCTCCATCTCCTGCAATAGCCTCTCCCGCGCGCGCGACAGGCGCGACATCACGGTCCCGACCGGAATCTTCAGCACTCCCGCGGCGTCCGCGTAGGATAGATCCTCAACCGCAACAAGCAACAACACGGCACGCTGCTCTTCCGGCAGTCTCGCAAGCTTTTTCAGGACATCCTGATAGATCAGCCTGTGCTCCTGTGCGGCGGCACTGGCAAGCTCACGCTCGCCTGCATCGTCGATCGGCATATGCCTGCCCCGCGCCGTCGCCTGGCGGAATTGCGTGACCGCCAGATTGTGAAGGATGCTGAACAGCCAGGCGCGCACGCTGCCGTCGCGCCGCTGATGCCAATGGCTGACGGCACGCTCCAGGCAATCCTGAACCAGATCATCGGCAGCCACGCGATCGCGCAAAAGCGCGCGCGCGTAGCGGCGGAGCGCGGGGATAAGCGGCTCGACCTGAACCAGCATGTCCTTCACGAGGCGCTCCACCTGCCCCTTGCCGACGTCGGACGGCCCGTCATCGCGCCTCGATCTGGACCGCCTCACCGGGCATGGCCGCGTCGCCGGCCGCAATCACCAGGTACCGCCTTGCTTCAGCGGCAGACTGGTCGACGATCTGCCGGATCGGACCGGCCACATTGACGATGGCAGATCCAGCCGGATTGGTCATGAACGCCGCCAACGGCTGCAACGGGCCACTGCCGTCGCCATGCTCCGCCAGGGCAAGCACATATTTCTGCTTGGGCTGAAGTCCCGTCACCGAAGCCTGCAAGATCTGAATCAGGCCCTGATCGAACAGCGACACGCTGGTCGGCGCCGTGCCGTCCTTCGCACCGTCCTTCGACGCAAGCGTGAGATGAGCGACCTGGCCGGCGACGCCGAGCGCCTGCAAATTCTGGCGGTCATCAGGGTTAGGCGCAGCATTTGGAACATACGCGATTGCCTGCGGCGCCTGGCCGATCGGAACGTTCCCGACCACTTTATTGGTCGCCGTGTCGATGGCCGCGAGCGCGTCGGCGTTCTCCAGCCCCACATAGATGCGTGTGCCGTCGCCGGACGGCCAGACGCCGTGCGGCAGATTGCCGACCGGGATCGTCGCGACTTGCGAGAAATCGTCGGTGCGGAACACCTTTACTTCGTTCAGGCCACCGATGGTGACATAGGCGAACGTGCCCTTGGCGGTGTGCGCGAAATTGACGTGGTTGGTGATCGGCCCGGTATCGATGGTCTTGATCGCGTTGAAAGGTGGCCTGGCGTTGAATACCTGTGTCCGGCCAGTGTCCTTTAGCGTGAACCATACCTGGTCCCCATCCGGCGATGCCGCGATGTTCGGACAGAACGGGCTCTCCTGCTTCACCGTGGCGATGATCTTGTGCTCGGCCACCGCGACGACGTCGGTCTCGGGATTGAACGACGAGCAGATGTAGCCGTATTTGCCGTCGGGTGAGAAAATCTGCATGCCCGGCCCGTTCGGGGTCGTGATGCGGGTCTTCTCCTTGAAGCTGATCGGATCGATGACGGAGATGTAGTTCTCGCCGCGAACGGTGACCCACACTTCCTTGCCGTCCGGCGTGAAGAACGCCTCGTGCGGCGATCGTCCGACGTAAGTGATATGCTTGACCGCATTGGTCGCGGTGTCGATGAAGCTCACCGAATTCGAGCCGATCGACACCACGGCGAGCGTCTTGTGATCGGGCGAGAAGCCCATGCCATGAACGAGCACCTGGCCCTTGTAGAGCGGGCTGAAATTGCCGGGCTGTGGGTCGCCCAGCCGGATCACGCCAAGCAGCTTGTTGTCGACGGGATCGGTGACCGAGACCGTATTCGAGAACTGCTCCGCGGCGTAGACGCGGTCGTGGTGGCTCACCGGAATATCGGGAGCGGACAGCGCGCCCGGCGCCTGCCCTGCCCACGCGACCGAACCGGTCGCAAGCATCGTGGCCGCCAGGAAAATGCTCTTCATCATAGTGCTTCGTGACGTGGTCATCTGCGACTCCTACTTCTTCATTCCCGTGGACATATCCATCTGCATGTCCGGATGATGATGAACGGTTGTGTTGGGAGCTGAGGGCGGTTGGGTCGGGGCGGGCGTGGTGTCTGTCGCCGGCTCGCCGATCGCGAGCTTCATGGCCGCGATCTCCTGCATCTGGTCGACGATGATTTCCTGGGCGATGCGCCGCAGCTGCTCGTTCTTGCCGTAACGCAACTCGATCACCGCCATGTCGATCGCGCCCTGATGATGCGGGCTCATCATTGCGACGAAGTCGCGATCGATGTCGCCGGTCGGCTTGGCCGCCATGTCGTTCATCATCTTGGTCATCGCCGCTTCGTTTTCTTCCAAAAACGCACGCTCCTCCGTGCTCACCGCGGCCGGCGGGGCGGCCGGATGGGATTCATGCGCGAACACGAGCGGCGGGAGTGCAAACGCGAGCAGAATTGGCGCGGCAAGGAACGCCGTGCCGAGGCCGGGCCTGAGCCATCGGCATCTGCCTGCGAACACCGCTACGGCGCGGCGGAACTGTGAGGGGGGCATCCTGAACTCCCATGCAGGTGGTTGCATGCGGGTATGACGTATGGCCGCGCGTTCTATTCCGGGCGGTCAATCACATAAACGTCAGCAGGCAAGCGAGGCGGACTACCCCCGCCCGTCCACGGTCGGCCGCCAGACCAGCAGCCTGCGCTCAACCAGCGTCACCCCGAAATCGATCAGGATGACGAAGGCCGACAACACGAACATGCCGGCGAACACGCCGGCGACGTCGAAGATGCCTTCGGCCTGCTGGATCAGATAGCCGAGCCCCGCCGCCGATCCCAGATATTCGCCGACGACCGCGCCGACCACGGCGAAGCCGACCGAGGTGTGCAGCGAGGAGAACATCCACGACAGCGCCGACGGCCAATAGACGTGCTGCATCAGCTGCCGCTCGCTCATGCCGAGCATGCGGCCATTGTCGAGCACGGTGCGGCTGACTTCCTTGACGCCCTGATAGACGTTGAAGAACACGATGAAGAACACCAGCGTCACGCCGAGCGCGACCTTGGACCAGATACCAAGGCCCAGCCACAGCGCGAAGATCGGCGCAAGCACGACGCGGGGCAGCGCGTTGACCATCTTGACGTAGGGGTCGAACACTGCGGCAACCAGGGGCTGGCGCGCGAACCAGAAGCCGACCAGCACGCCGCCGAGCGATCCGATCACGAACGCCAGAATCGATTCCGTCAACGTAATGCCGAGATGCTTCCAGATCACGCCGGACGAGAACCATTTGACGATCTGGCTGAACACGTCGACCGGGTTGGAGAAGAAGAACGGCGGCAACAGGATTTTTCCGAACACCGGCACGGTCGCAAAGAGCTGCCACAGTACGAGGCAGACGACGGCGACCAGGACCTGCAGCGCAAGCAGCGTCACGCGCGACATCAGATCGCCTCCGCCGCTTGGGTCGATTGCGCGTAACCCTTCATCACTTCGTCCTTGAGCACGCTCCAGATCTCGCGGTGGAGCGCATGGAACTCCTTGTCCAGCCGCACCTCGAAAATATCGCGCGGGCGCGGCAAGCTCACGCGCCAGTCGCCGATGATGCGCGAGGACGGCCCCGCCGACATGATCACGACGCGATCGGCAAGCGCGATCGCCTCTTCGAGATCATGGGTCACGAACAGCACGGCCTTGCGGTCGGCATTCCAGAGGTCGAGCAGCAGATTGCCCATGACCTGGCGGGTCTGCGCATCGAGCGGCCCGAACGGCTCGTCCATCAGGAGTATCTTCGGGTCGCGGATCAGCACCTGCGCCAGCGCCACGCGCTTGCGCTGGCCGCCGGAGAGCATGTGCGGATAGCGGTTGGCGAAAGCCCCGAGGCCGACGGAAGTCAGCCATTTTTGCGCGCGTTGCAGCGCCTCGGCGCGGGGCGTGCCCGCGATCTCGAGCCCGATCGCGACATTGTCGAGCGCGGTCTTCCAGGGGAACAACGCATCGGCCTGGAACAGGTAGCCGGCGTCCCGGTTCAGCCCCGCGAGCGGCCGGTCGAATATCTTGATGCTGCCGGCGGCGGGCTTGAGCAGGCCGGCCGCGACGTTGAGCAGGGTCGATTTCCCGCAGCCGGTCGGCCCGACGATGGCGACGAACTCGCCCTGCGCCACCGAAAGATGCGCCTTCTCCACCGCCGTATAGACCCGGTCGTCCCCCAGCCGGAACGCGACCTTGGCGTCTTCCAGCGCCACTGCCGTGGGCGTCGTCATGTGTTCCCTCCGAACTTGGCCCGATGCCTTAGCCGCTCGCGCGGCCAAGTTCAATCGACCGGCCAAGCGTGCTACGCATGGGCTCTTGCCGCCCCGTGCCCCTCCCTTGAGCCCACCCGCGATGCCTTCCCAGCCAGCGATCAGCTACCAGCACGTCTCCAGGAGCTTCGGTCCTACGAAGGCCGTGGACGACGTATCGCTCGACATCGCTGAGGGGGAATTTCTGGCCATCGTCGGCGGCTCCGGCTCCGGCAAGACCACGCTGCTGCGGCTCGCCAACCGGCTGATCGAGGCCGATGCCGGCACGATCACGGTCGAGGGCGAGGATGTGCAGACCGTCGATCCGGTCGCGCTGCGGCGCCGGATCGGCTACGTCTTCCAGAGCGGCGGGCTGTTTCCGCATCTGAGCGTCGCCGACAATATCGGGATCACGCCAAGGCTGCTGGGCGCACCGCCAGCGGACATCACCGCGCGGGTCGACGAGTTGCTCGAGCTCGTGCAACTCGACCGTCGCGCGCATCGCGACCGTCTTCCCGAGGCGCTTTCCGGCGGCCAGCGCCAGCGCGTCGGCGTGGCGCGGGCGCTGGCGGCAAAACCCCGCATCGTGCTGATGGACGAGCCGTTCGGCGCGCTCGATCCCCTCACCCGCGATGCGCTCGGCGAGGATTTTCGCGAACTGCATCGCAAGCTCGGCCTGACCACGGTCATGATCACCCATGACATGACGGAGGCGATCCTCCTCGCCGACCGTATCGCGGTGATGCGCAGCGGACAGCTGCTGGCGCAGGGCACGCCCGCGGAACTCTCGAACAGCGGCGACGCCTATGTGCTGGAGCTGCTGCGCACGCCGCGGCGCCAGGTCGAGCGGCTGAACGCACTACTGCCACAGAGCGGTGCGGCATGAGCCTGTTCGCCGATCCGCGCTGGGGCGAGGCGCTGTCGCATCTGCCCGACTATCTCGGCAACCATGTTCGGGTCAGCCTCGCCGCGCTCGCGCTCGGCCTCGCCGTCAGCCTGCCGCTGGCGATCCTGACACGCAACCGCCCGGCGCCGCGCGCCGTCCTGCTCGCGCTCGCAAGCATCGTGCAGACGGTGCCCGGCCTGGCACTGCTCGCGCTGTTCTATCCGCTGCTATTGCTGGCCGCGTCCGTGACACTCGCCTGGTTCGGAATCTCCTTCTCCGCTTTCGGCTTCCTGCCGGCGATGCTCGCGCTCGCGCTCTATTCGATGCTGCCAGTGCTGCGCAACGGCATCACGGGCCTCAACGGCATCGATCCCGCGCTGATCGAAGCCGCCAAAGGCGTCGGCATGACCGCGCGGCAGTCGCTCATCATGGTCGAGCTGCCGCTGGCGCTGCCGGTGATGATGGCCGGCATCCGCACCGCGGCGGTGTGGGTGATCGGCACGGCGACCCTGTCAACGCCGATCGGGCAGACCAGCCTCGGCAATTACATTTTTGCCGGGCTTCAGACCCAGAACTGGGTGTTCGTGCTGTTCGGCTGTTTTGCCTCGGCCCTGCTCGCGCTCGCCGTCGATCAGCTGCTCGGCCTGATCGAGAGCGGCTTGCGCCACCGCAGCCGCCTGCCTGCTGCGCTCGGCGTCATCGGCATCGCGGCGCTGGTCCTCGCAACGCTGGTGCCGACGATGGGACGCTCGTCGCAGAGCTATGTCGTCGGGGCCAAGACATTCGCCGAGCAATACGTGCTGTCGGCCCTGCTGAGGGACCGTCTCCAGGCCGCCGGTCTCCCCGCGACCGCGCGGTCGGGTCTCGGCTCCAGCGTGATCTTCGAGGCGCTCAAGGCCGGCGACATCGATCTCTATGTCGATTATTCCGGCACGCTGTGGGCCAACCAGCTGCACCGCGCGGACATCAAGCCGCGCGCGGAGTTGTTGGCCGAGCTCAAGACAACGCTCGCGAAGGACAACATCACCCTGCTCGGCGAGCTCGGCTTCGAGAACGCCTATGCGCTGGTGATGCCGAAGAAGCGCGCCGAAGCGCTAGGCATCCGCACCATCCCCGATCTCGCCGCGCACGCACCGACGCTGTCCATCGCCGGCGACTACGAGTTCTTCTCGCGCCCCGAATGGGCAGCGCTGCAAAAATCCTATGGCCTCTCATTCCGCGCCCAGCGCCAGATGCAGCCGGATTTCATGTATGCGGCCGTCGCCAGCGGCGAGGTCGACGTGATCGCCGGCTACACCAGCGACGGACTGATCGCGAAGTACGATCTCGTCGTGCTCGACGATCCCAGGCACGCGATCCCGCCCTACGACGCGATCCTGCTGCTGGCGCCGAAGCGCGCCGGGGACGGGACATTGCAGTCGGCCCTCAAGCCGCTGCTCGGCAAGATCGACATCGCCACGATGCGCGAGGCAAACCTGCGCGCCAGCGGTAATGACGCGAATTCATCGCCCGATGTGGTGGCGAAGTGGCTGTGGGCGAAGGTGGGCCGGCGCTAGGGCTCCTTCCCTGCGCCGCCGCCCTGCTACGCCTTCTCGGTCGCCCCTCCGGCATCGACCCAGTCCTTGAAGCCGCCGACGTTGTAGACCTGGCCGTAGCCCATGTCCTGCAGCAGCTTGCCGGCGAGCGCGGAGCGACCGCCGGAGGCGCAATAGAGGATCACGGTCTTGTCCTTGGCGAGGGACTTGTCGTGATAGGGCGAGTCCGGGTCGGCCCGAAACTCCAGCATGCCGCGGGAGATATTCAGCGCGCCCGGGATCTTGCCGCTCTTCTCGATCTCAGGCGCATCGCGCACGTCGAGCACGAGCGCGCCCTTCCCGATCATCTCCTTCGCCAGAGCCGGCGTGATCTTCGGCACGGCCGCGTTGGCGGCCTCGAGCATCTGTTTCACGGAAACTGCCAATGACTTCTCCTTTGGGTTCGCGGTTGATCGAGCGCCCCATTAGTCGGCATCGTGCTTTGTCGCGTCCCTCGTTCGGAGGAGGACGCCGGGCCAAAATATCGCCGGAGGCGGTGGCGAATGAATGGCCGCGATGGAAACTACAGCCCCCGGATCATCCCGGCATTGATCAGCAGCCGGTTGAGCCGCCGCGCCTCGGCGCCGTCCTTGCAACCGTAGAAGATGCCTTTGCAGCGGAGCATGATCTGCTTCTGCTCGGCAAAAGAGGGATCGAGCGGAATGCCAGCGGCTTCCTGAATCACCAGCGGGAGATAGGGGCCGTCGACCGTGTCCATCACGGCCTCGCTCTTCACCGGCTCGAAATTGATGGCGTCGATCGCGTAGTAGGTCGCGTAGAGACGCGGATCGTAAGCGTCGAGCTTCTTGCCGAGCGCGCCCTCGTCGAGCCCGGGCTCGAGGAGGTTCGGCGCAAACTCGGGCTGATGATCGCCGTAGCGCACGATCAGGAAAGGCTCGCCGGGAAAATTCTTCTTCAGCCCCGCGACAAACGCCCTGTACTGCTCGGCGCTCATCGCCTGCCGGCGCAGATATTCGTCGATGGACGCCACATTATTGCCCGGCACGCGCCAGTTCGGCAGCAGATCGGGGCGGAAGCGCGTCTCCCAGGGGAAATGATTGGCGCCGAGATAGATGAAAGTGAACAGCGGCTTGTTCGGCGGCTGCTGGCCCATCAGCTGGAGCGCCTTGTCGTAGAAGAAGGAGTCTGGCTCGACGTCCTTGGCGCCGAGATCCTTCGAGTCGAGGAAGCGTTCGACCCCGGTCGTCACCTGAAAGCTGCGCGCGCCCATGAAGCCGCCATAGGCGGGATAGAGCGATAGCGTGTCATAGCCGCAGCGGCGCAGCGCCAGCGGCAGGCCGCGCTCGACGCGGTTTGAGGCGATGCGCGTCACGAAATAGGCGAAGCGGCCGAACGAGCGCGAGGAGAGGCCAGCGAGCACGTTGTACTCGGTGAACCAGCTCGGCCCGCCATTGCTCTCGGCCAGGAACGTGCGCTGCTTGCCGTCCCAGGACTTGAAATGATCGCCATAGCGCGGCGGCACCTTGATGCCCTGGGCGGCGCGTATGTCGAAGCTCGATTCATCATGGACCATGATGATGTTCGGCCGGCGGCCCGCGGGGTGGCAGGCATCCACCAGCGGCATGTTGAGCCGCTCGTTGGTCGAGGCGGCCGACTCCATGAAGCCGTATTGCGCGAAGTCGGAAACCGCGCTGACGCCGGAGCGGAAGAATTTCGAGAGATAGCCGTCGTCGTAATAGCCGCGCCAGGCCTCGTCCGGATGATAGAGCGAATAGCCGACCAGTGCGGCAAGACAGGCGAGCGTGGACGCGAACGCCGGCAGGCGGCGGATGCGAAACGGATCGAGCCACCACAGCGCATACATCAGCGGCAGCGTGACGAGGCCGGCCCCGATCACCGACCAGCGCAGGTTCGGGAAGATCGTGAACAGGAACGCCACGGTGTCGCGGTCGATCATCATCAGGTCGATGAAGTTGACCGTCATCTGCACGACGTCGTGCTTGAGCCGCGACAGCAGCACCAGCACGACGACCATGGTCAGCGACAGCGCGCCCGACAGTGCCGGCCGCCGCAAGAGCGTGATCCAGAAGAAATTGAGGATGCCCCAGGCGAGCACGAACGAAAGCCGCGAACCGAAATCGGTCTCGGTCTCGTACATCAGCGCGAGGGCTGCCAGATGCGGCGCGGCAACCGCAAGCAGGCGCCAGATGCCGAGCGCGGCAACGCTCGCCAGCACGGCGGTGGTGGCAGAAGGACCTGGATTCGGCGCGGACGCCATTACGGCACGCAACAGCTGGTCCGGCGCAATGATACCTAGCCGTCTGGCCGGCCTAACGACGGCAAGGGCATCCGGCGCAGCCGGAAGCCTGCACCGTGTCATAAAACTGTAACGGAACAGTCAAGGACAGGCAACGCGCGCGGCGATCCGACCTTCGCCTATTATCGGTGGGCGGCGATGAGCCGCACAGCGAGGGGCGGAGCCGCTAGTCAGGCTAGGGCTTGGCGATGCCCGCGATGAAGAGGTCGATCACGCCTTCCGCCATCCGCTCGGTCTCGCCCTCCTCCACCCCCCAGCGCGGAAAGTGGCCGTCGAGATTCATCCGGGCAAAGCCGTAGACCAGGGCGCGGCCGGCGATCTGGATGCGCTTGAGGTCGCCCGACCGCAGCAGGCCCTGCTCCGCCGCGTCTGCCAGCATCCGTTCGGTCAGCGCGATCAACTCCGCATTGTCGCGGGTCAGCTCCGCGGAGCTACCATGGGCGAAGTAGCGCCCAGTGGAGATGATCTCGAAATGCGCGGGGTTGCGCATCGCCCAGCGCAGGTAGGCGAGCCCGAAGGCGCGGAAGCGGCCGAGCGGGTCGGTGGCTGGCGCCTGGTCCAGCGCCACCTCGATCTCGGCACGAAAGCGCCGCTGCGCCTCCCCGGCCACCGCCGCCATCAGCGCGTCGCGGTTGGGGAAGTGCCGGAACGGCGCCCCCGGCGAAACCGCGGCCCGGCGTGCGGCCTCGCGCACCGAGACCTCGGCACCCTCCGCCGCCAGTTGCAACGCAGCATCGATCAGCACGCGGCGGAGGTCGCCGTGATGATAGGGCCGGGCTTCCGGCGCTTGGCGGCGGGTGCGCGGCTTGGACGGCTGTCGGGCGGGCATGGCGCTTCCTAGCATCACCCGAACGTGAATGTAAGCACCGATTACACCGTTGACGATTTCGCCAACCTGAAATGTAATCGATGATTACATAAGGGAGGAGATCGCCATGTCACAACGTCAAAACTGGTTCGAGGGCTGGCGGCTGCTCGCTGTTCTCTCCCTGAGCCTGATCGCGCTCAGCCTGTGGATCGCGTCGATGCGGCAGTTCGAGGTCGAGGGCGTGCGGATGGTGATCCGTTTCACGGCGCGAAGCTCGCTGCTGCTGTTCTGCCTTGCCTTCAGTGCTGCGGCCCCGTGGGTCGGTCAAAATCCCCCGGGTATGGTCACTTGAAACTCCCCCACCTGATGATCGCCGTCAGCGCCGCTGAACAGCAGTAGCCGGTCAGGCAGGACGTTTAT
>NZ_JASAUS010000048.1:0-60121 GCF_029953005.1 Bradyrhizobium sp. Mp27
CTGAAGCTCTTGCCCGGGAAACAAACTCAAACTAACAGTCCCTTGTCCTGCCTCGCGGGTGGAGGAATTTGACTGACCACACCCGGAGGAATTTGAAGTGACCCGCGGGGCGCCTACCGGCTTGCGAAGCAAATCTATCTCACCGGCGATGTCGGCGTCGGCTACAATGCCTTGAACCACGGGCTTCAGATCAAATCGGCATTTGCCGGCGGCGGCGATACGTTCGTCACCAGCGGTCTTGCGCTGTCGCCATGGATCTACTCGACGGCGCTGGGACTGGTCGCAGCCGATGGCAAGGGTTTTGATCTCGGCATCCGCTACGGTCTTGCCGCGACATCCTCCGGACTGTTGCAGCAGTCCGGGCTAGCGGTCCTCAAGATCAAGCTGTAGGCCGGCTGCCTCAACCCGCTGCGATCTGCTCTGCCCGCTGGAACGCCGGCCGCGCCATGCAACGCGCGAGATAGGCGTCAAAGGCCGGGCGCGACGGCACCATCTTGAACAGGCGCACCGCAAAATTCAGGCCGGAGCCGACCGTGATATCTGCGGCGGAAAACTGATCGCCGAGGATCCACGGCCCCTTCGCGAGCGCCGCTTCCAGCACGTCGAAGACCTGCGTGGCGCTGCCCCAGGCCGCGGTCGAGGTCGGGATCTCGATCTTGGTGAAGATCTGGATGATGGCAGGCTCGATGCAGCCTGGCGAAAAGAACAGCCATTGCAAATAGCGCGCGCGACGGGGATCGGTTACCGCGGGCGCGAGCTTCGCTTCGGGATAGCGGTCGGCGATGTAGGCGCAGATCGCCGCGGCTTCGCCGAGCGCGGCATCGCCGTCGCTGAGCGCCGGCACCTTGCCCATCGGATTAACCTTCAAATATTCCGGCGCCTTCTGCGCGCCGGTCGAGATGTCGGTCAGCACGCGCTCATAGGGCAGGCCGCTCTCTTCCATCAGCCAGAGCGTCGTGAACGAGCGCGAGCGTGGCGACCAATAGAGCTTGATCATGGCGAGAACTTTCCATTGGCGTAACGGCGGGCGAGGGCAGATTCATTGCGTGTTTGCGCCCGACGCGCAACGCACTATGCCTAGATGGATGCGCCGTTCTGCGAGCGATATCTTGGTCAACGTGACGGCGACGGACGTTGCAGCAGGGCCGGCAGCGTCTTGTCGAGACTCTTCGTCAAGCATCGTGCGTACCCCGTCGCGCAGTACCGGGTTGTTGACTGCGTCCGCCGGCTTCTCCGGAAACATCGCGCGATCCAGCTCGCTTGACGGACCGCCGAGCGGATTGTGCAGCAAGCGCTCTACATACGTGTCCTCGGTCATCAAGGCGGGTGCCTCCTTGATCAACGCGAAGGTGGCACCGTCATAGACCCGGATGTACATCATCGCGAAGAGATGGACTGGCCCACCGTAAGGGTATTGTGAGATACCGATGCCGGATTCCCGATGCGTTCCGTGATTCCGGTGGACGACGATGTAGCGCTCACACCGCATTTTGGGCGCGAGGAAGCGAACGAAGTTTCCGATGTCGGTCGCCGCGCTGTAGAAAAACGGATGCTGCTTTTCGCGACCACCGGACTTGAGCTCTTCGACGGTGTAGGGAATTCTCTTCACGGAACTGCCGGCCGCAGCGGCGCGAACGCGCGAGACGACGAGGTCGTCGAGCGCCCACGCCGCAATCGAGACCCGCGCACGTTTGTCCATGAATGTGAAAGGCCCGAACTTCTCGACCACGAATAGGTCACCGCCGACCGGTATCACGCCGATCTGGCACGGGCCGCTTTCAACCGGTCCGCTTGGCTTGACGCCTGCCGGTTTCCTGATCGCGGGCTTGACCACTTCCGGCTTTGGCGCCGGTTGCACCTGCCCGTCTGTCGGCGACAGCAGCGCGTATGATACCAATGCGGCGGCAAGCAGATTCATCGTCGTACGCCAACGCGCCTTATTGCGCGAAATACGGCGGCAAGATCTTGTCCAGCCGTTGGGTCAGGAAGTCGCGGGTGGTGTCGCGCAGGACGGTGTTGTTGGCGGAGTCCGCCGCCGTCTCCGGAAACATGGACTTGTCCACCTTCTGCAAAAGCTCGTTCGAAACGAAGTTGTCTGCCATATGCTTCATGACACCTTCGAACGTTACGGCGGGGCCCTTCATGATTTCGAAGGTGCGGCCATCGACCCATGTCACGCCGATATAGGAGAAGACATATGCATATGAGATGAGACCAACGCCCCGGCTGAAGATGCCGACGCCGCTGAGCGACTGATTGGTCCCGTCAAGCTGTCCTTCGCTGCGCATGATGACGAGATAGCGCTCGCAACCGGCACTGCCCGCGACCTGCCGGATCAGGTTCGACAACTCCTCGCGCTGATTGCGGAACAGGCCGGATTTGGGGTGGTAGTAGGAATCGAGCGCGCCCTTGGCGTAAGTGATCCGTCGCACCGGCGTGTTGCCTGCTGCGGCCCGCGCCCGCGCAAAGACGAGGTCGTCAAGGCCCCAGGATACCGGGACTTCGGCATAGTCGTTGCCGAACACGGTCAGACCGATCTTCTGGACGACAAAGATGTCCCCGGTCCCCGCAATCACGCCGACGCCGCAAGGACCGGCCGTCGCCGACTCCGCAGGCTTGGCTGTCGCTTTAGGCTTCGTCGTCGCTTTCTTGGCTGTCGGCTTTGCCTGTGGTGCGGTCTGAGCGGCGGGAGCGGTGGTTGCGGGAGGGGTTTGCGCTGCTGCCGAAGTCAGGAAGGACAGCAGGATGAGCACCGGGGCAGCAAGTCGAAACATGGATTCCAAGGATCAGAGGCGGGAGGTCATCGGATACGCCACACTAGGGTGGGATCGTGACAATCGCAAGCTGCACCCGGAGGTCGCCGTCTATTCGGTGGGCCGCTGCCGCTTCCACCGATAATACTTCATCACGAACCCATTCGACGGCTCGATCTCTTCCTTCTCGAACACAAAGCCTTCGCGCTCGTACCAGCGCCAGGCTTTTTCGTTCTCACGGACGCAGCGCAAGTGCATTTCATCCGGCATTTGCGTGCGGGTGAAGGCGAGCAATTGCCGTCCGAGCGATTGCCCCTGGTAGGCTGGGCCGACGAAAAGCATGTCGAGATAGAGTTTTGGCAGATGCAGCGCCAGCATGGCGGCGATCGTGCCGCTGTCGTCGGCGACGAACAGGCTCCAGCCGTTCTCGGTCTCGCGCCTGATGCGTGCGCGCAGATTTGCCAGCAGGAACTCACTCGCCTCGGCGAGGCCGGTCGAGACCCAGCTTTCCATCCAGACGCGGCCGATCTCGTCATATTCGTCGGCGCGGGCGGGGCGGATGACGGGATCAGACATTGGTGCTCTCGGTTCGATCCGCCCGCCTTCGGCGGGGGCTCGCTCGAATGATTCCGGCTATCCAGGAAAATTCCCGCCTACCCACGTTGGCCGCGCGTGGCTTGCCGCGGGCGCGCCTTGCCGGCCGACAGGCACACCACCTCGGAGATCTGCAGCAGCTGGCGCGCCAGCGGGCTGGTCTTGCGCCAGACCATGCCGATGGTGCGCGAGGGCTCGGGATCACGGAAGCGCGACAGTGAGACCGAGGCCGATCGTGTCTCCACCGACACCGCCATTTCCGGGATCAAGGTGACGCCGATGCCGGCGCTGACCATCTGGACCAGCGTCGACAGCGAATTCGCATCCAGCATCTCGCGCGGCGGCGCCGATTGCATGTTGCAGAACGACAGCGCCTGATCGCGGAAGCAGTGCCCCTCTTCGAGCAGCAGCAGCCGCATCTCGCGCATCATCTCGCGCGATGGCACCGGTGTGCCTTCGTCGGAGCCCGGCCGCACCAGCAGGAATTTTTCGTCGAACAGCGCGACTTCGGTGAGCGAAGGCTCGGACACCGGCAATGCGACGATGGCCGTGTCGAGCCGGCCTTCGACCAGTTCCTGGATCAGCCGCGGCGTCATCGTCTCGCGCACGCGGATGTCGAGCTCGGGATGCATGCGCGTCAGATTCTTGGTGATCTTGGGCAGCAGATAGGGCGCGATCGTCGGGATCATGCCGATCCGCAGCCGGCCCGCAAAGCGGTCCTGCGAGGCGCGTGCGAAATCGCCGAGCTCATCGACCGAGCGCAGGATGTCGCGGACGCGCGGTGCGAGCTCCTCGCCGAACCGGGTCAGCGCCACCTGCCGGGCGCTGCGCTCCAGCAGCAGGCCGCCGAGCGCCTCCTCCAGTTCCTTGATCTGCATCGACAGGGCCGGCTGGGAGATCGAGCTTGCCTCCGCGGCGCGGCCGAAATGGCCGTGACGCGCCAGCGCGTCGAAATATCTGAGCTGGCGCATCGTCACGTTGGCCATCAGAAAATCCTATCGCAGCGATCATTAAAGTCAACTTCCCCTGATCGAATGCGAAGCCTAGAGTAATTCTACCTGGTCAAAGGCGCGAGTTCGACGCCACCAGAGGAGGTATTCATGGATGACACTTCGAAGTGCCCGTTTTCGGGCGGAAAACCCACGCGCGTGAACCGCGACTGGTGGCCGACCCAGCTCAGCATCGAGATGCTGCACAAGAATTCCACCTTGTCCGACCCGATGGGCAAGGAGTTCGACTATGCCAAGGAGTTCAAGTCGCTCGACCTGAACGCCGTCATCAAGGACCTGACGGCTCTGATGACGGACTCGCAGGAATGGTGGCCCGCCGATTTCGGCCACTATGGCGGCCTCATGATCCGCATGGCCTGGCACAGCGCCGGCACGTATCGCACCACGGACGGCCGCGGTGGCGCCGGTGCCGGTCAGCAGCGTTTCGCACCGCTCAACAGCTGGCCCGACAACGCCAATCTCGACAAGGCGCGCCGTCTGCTCTGGCCGATCAAGCAGAAATACGGCCGCAAGATCTCCTGGGCCGATCTGATGGTGCTCGCCGGCAACGTCGCGCTGGAATCGATGGGCTTCAAGACCTTCGGTTTCGCCGGCGGCCGCGCCGACGTGTGGGAGCCGGAAGAGCTCTATTGGGGACCTGAAGGCACGTGGCTGGGCGACGAGCGCTACAGCGGCGAACGCGAGCTCGCCGAGCCGCTCGGCGCGGTGCAGATGGGCCTGATCTACGTCAACCCGGAAGGCCCGAACGGCAAGCCTGACCCGGTCGCCGCGGCCAAGGACATCCGCGAGACGTTCGCCCGCATGGCGATGAACGACGAGGAAACCGTCGCGCTGATCGCCGGCGGCCACACCTTCGGCAAGACCCACGGCGCGGGTGATCCGTCGCTGGTCGGTCCGGAGCCGGAAGCGGGTGCACTCGAGGATCAGGGCCTCGGCTGGAAGAGCAAGTACGCTTCCGGCCTGGCGGGCGATTCCATCACCAGCGGTATCGAGGTGACATGGACGACGACGCCGACGAAGTGGAGTAACAACTTCTTCGAGAACCTGTTCAAGTACGAATGGGAGCTGACGAAGAGCCCGGGCGGTGCGAATCAGTGGACGGCCAAGGGTGCCGACGCGATCATTCCGGATGCCTTCGACAAGTCGAAGAAGCACCGGCCGACGATGCTGACGACCGACCTCTCGCTGCGTCTCGATCCGGCCTACGAGAAGATCTCGCGTCGCTTCTTCGAAAACCCGGATCAGTTCGCGGACGCCTTTGCCCGCGCCTGGTTCAAGCTCACCCACCGCGACATGGGTCCGATCCAGCGCTATCTCGGCCCGCTGGTGCCGAAGGAAACGCTGATCTGGCAGGATCCGATTCCGAAGGTCGACCACGAGCTGGTCGGTGATCAGGACATCGCCGCGCTGAAGACCAAGATCCTGGCTTCGGGCCTCTCGATCTCCGAGCTGGTCTCGTCCGCCTGGGCGTCGGCCTCGACGTTCCGCGGTTCGGACAAGCGCGGCGGCGCCAATGGCGCGCGCATCCGTCTTGCCCCGCAGAAGGACTGGGAGGTGAACCAGCCGGCTCAGCTCTCCAAGGTTCTGGGCAAGCTCGAAGCGATCCAGAAGGACTTCAACGCATCGGCCGGTGCGAAGAAGGTCTCGCTCGCCGACCTCATCGTCCTCGGCGGTTCTGCCGCGGTCGAGAAGGCCGCGAAGGATGCCGGCGTTGACGTGAAGGTTGGCTTCACGCCGGGCCGCATGGATGCCTCGCAGGAGCAGACCGACACGGACTCCTTCGCCCCGCTGGAGCCGCGGGCCGATGGCTTCCGCAACTACGTCGGCAAGAAGCATCAGTTCCTGCAGCAGGAGGAAGCCCTCGTCGATCGCGCGCAGCTGCTGAAGCTGAGCGGACCCGAGCTGACCGTGCTGGTCGGCGGCCTGCGTGTGCTCGGCGCCAATGCGAACGGTTCGAAGCACGGCGTCCTCACCGCGAAGGTGGGCACGCTGAGCAACGACTTCTTCGTCAACCTGCTCGATATGAGCGCGCAGTGGACGCCGGCGGCTGACGGCACCTACGAGGCCCGCGACCGCAAGACCAACGCGGTGAAGTGGACCGGCACGCGCGCCGACCTGATCTTCGGTGCGCACTCGCAGCTCCGCGCCTTCGCCGAGGTCTATGCCTCGTCGGACGCCAAGCAGCAGTTCGTGCAGGACTTCGCCAAGGCCTGGACCAAGGTGATGAACCTCGACCGGTACGACCTCGCGGCCTGATCCCTGGGCTTAAGCCAAGCGACAAACAAAAAGGGCGGCCGAGAGGCCGCCCTTCGTGTTTCTGATGTGCGGAGCGATTACTCGCCGGCCGCTTCGCGCGGGGCCTTCTCGCCGTCGCCGCCCTTGCCCTCGAGGTCTTCGCCGGTGGTCTGGTCGACCACCTTCATCGACAGCCGGGTCTTGCCGCGGTCGTCGAAGCCAAGCAGCTTGACCTTGACCTTGTCGCCTTCCTTGACGACGTCGGAGGTCTTCTGCACGCGCGCCGAAGCGAGCTGGCTGATGTGGACGAGACCGTCCTTGGAACCGAAGAAGTTCACGAAGGCGCCGAACTCCATCACCTTGACGACGGTGCCGTCATAGATCTGGCCGACTTCCGGATCGGACGCGATCGACTTGATCCACTTGATCGCGGCCTTCATCGCCTCGCCGTCGCTGGAGGCGACCTTCACGGTGCCGTCGTCCTCGATGTTGACCTTGGCGCCGGTCTTCTCGACGATCTCGCGGATCACCTTGCCGCCGGTGCCGATCACTTCGCGGATCTTGTCGGTGGCGATCTTGAAGGTCTCGATGCGCGGCGCGTATTCGCCGAGCTCGGCGCGGGCGTTGGTGAGCGCCTTGGCCATCTCGCCGAGGATGTGGATACGACCATCCTTGGCCTGACCGAGCGCGACCTTCATGATCTCTTCGGTGATGCCCTCGATCTTGATGTCCATCTGGAGCGAGGTGATGCCCGCTTCCGTACCGGCCACCTTGAAGTCCATGTCGCCGAGATGATCCTCGTCACCGAGGATGTCCGAGAGCACCGCGAAGCGCTTGTCCTCGAGGATCAGGCCCATCGCGATACCCGCGGTCGGCCGCTTCAACGGCACGCCGGCATCCATCAGCGCGAGCGAAGCGCCGCAGACCGAAGCCATCGAGGACGAGCCGTTCGACTCGGTGATCTCCGACACCACGCGCGTGGTGTAGGGGAATTCGTGATGCGGCGGCAGCACCGGGTGGATCGCGCGCCAGGCCAGCTTGCCGTGGCCGATCTCGCGGCGCTTGGTGCCGCCGAGGCGACCGGTCTCACCGACCGAGTAGGGAGGGAAGTTGTAGTGCAGCAGGAACGTCTCTTTGTACGTTCCGGACAGCGCGTCGATATACTGCTCGTCCTCGCCGGTGCCGAGCGTGGTCACGACCAGCGCCTGGGTTTCGCCGCGGGTGAACAGCGCCGAGCCGTGGGCGCGGGGCAGCACGCCGACTTCGGCGATGATGTTGCGCACGGTCTTGCTATCGCGGCCGTCGATGCGCTTGCCGGTGTCGAGGATGTTCCAGCGAACGATCTTGGCTTCCAGCTCCTTGAACACGCCGGAGACGCGCAGCTTGTCGTATTTCGGCTCCTGGCCCTCAGGGAAGTAGTGAGCGATCACCTTTTCCTTGACCTTGCCGACCGCAGCGTAGCGATCCTGCTTGACCGGAATGGCGTAGGCGGCGCGCAGCTCCTGCTCGACGAGGCCGAGCATTTCCTTCTCGAGCGCCGAATTGTCGATCACCGTGACTTCGCGCGGTTCCTTGGCGGCCTTCTCGGCGAGCTCGATGATGGCGTTGATCACCGGCTGGAAGTGGCGGTGACCGAACATCACGGCGCCGAGCATGATGTCCTCGTTGAGCTCCTTGGCTTCCGATTCCACCATCAGCACGGCGTCGGCCGTGCCGGCGACGACGAGGTCGAGCTGGGTGTCGACCATCTCGTCGAGCGTTGGGTTGAGAATGAACTCGTCATTGGCGAAACCGACGCGCGCTGCGCCGATCGGGCCCTTGAAGGGCGCGCCGGACAGGGTCAGCGCGGCCGACGAGGCCACCAGCGCCACGATATCGGGATCGTTCTCCATGTCGTGCGACAGCACGGTGACGATCACCTGGGTCTCGTTGCGCCAGCCGTCGACGAACAGCGGACGGATCGGACGGTCGATCAGGCGGGAGACCAGCGTCTCCTTCTCGGTCGGACGACCCTCGCGCTTGAAATAGCCGCCGGGAATGCGGCCGGCTGCGTAGGTCTTCTCCTGGTAGTCGACCGTCAGCGGCAGGAAGTCGACGCCTTCGCGCGGCGCCTTCGCCGCGACGACGGTGGCGAGCACCACGGTCTCGCCATAGGTGGCGACGACGGCGCCGTCGGCCTGACGCGCGATCTTGCCGGTTTCGAGCTTGAGAGGGCGTCCACCCCAGTCGATCTCGACTGAATGCTTATTGAACATAGAGGTCTTCTTTCATGGGTTCTCGAAAGAAGGACGGTCCGAAAAACAAAAACCATGCGCAAGATTGCGGGACGTTGATCGAAGCGGGCGATCAGCGTCCTGCGATCCTGCCATGGTTTTCGGATTTCGGATGGCGTCCATCCTTTCGGGTCATACGGGCGCCTTGCCCGTTGTGCCCAGCCGCCGGATTGCTGCTGGACTGTCAGTCGGCACGAACGCGAACACCGGATTGCGGTCCTCGCCCATCGTGCCCGGGTGCTAGCCGTCAACGGCTCGCACCCAACGCGCACGCAACCTCGATCAAAAACCTTTAAACAAACGCTTTCGCTCGAAACCGCGCACGAAAACGCGCGCCAGTGGCGCGCGCAGGAACACTTAACGACGAATGTTGTGCTTCTCGAGCAGCGCCTTGTAACGCGCCTCGTCCCTCTTCTTGAGGTAGTCGAGCAGCGAGCGGCGGGTCGAAACCAGCTTCAAGAGGCCGCGACGCGAATGGTTGTCCTTCACGTGGGTCTTGAAATGGTTGGTGAGGTTGTTGATGCGTTCCGACAGGATCGCGACCTGAACCTCCGGCGAGCCGGTGTCGCCGGCCTTGTTGGCATTCGTCTTGATGACTTCCGCTTTGCGTTCTGCGGCAATCGACATCGTCAATTTCTCTCGTTGCGACCGGTGCTGGCAGTCAGACCGGTCAGGTTGAACACACGCTTGGGGATGATTTCGCCGTTGCCGACTTCAGCAAGCGCCAATAGACGGCCTGCCACCGTGACATAGACTGTGCCGCTACTAGTGGGCGCATCCCGTCCGCGCAATAAAACGGCCTGGCCCCGATGGAGCCTTGCCGCATCAGCCCGAGTGACGGCCAGTGCCGGGATGTCGTCCAGCGCGGTCTCAACGGGCAAAAGCGCGTCGGCGAGGCTGCCCTCGCCGGACGCGGCTCTATCGCATAAAGCCTCCAACTGATCCAGCGGAATCATGTCGTTCTCGTCAAATGGGCCGACCAGGGTCCGCCGCAGCGCGCAGATATGGCCGTAAGTGCCGAGAATCCGGCCCATATCGCGGGCCAGCGCCCGGACATAGGTGCCCTTGCCGCACTCGGCCTCGAACACCGCCCGGTCGCTATCCGGTTGATCCACAAGGTTTAAATGGTGAATTTCGATCGGACGGGGGGCCAGTTCCACGACCTCGCCGTCGCGGGCGAGGTCATAGGCGCGCTCACCCTGGACCTTGATCGCGGAATAGCGCGGCGGGATCTGTTCGATCACCCCGGTGAAGCGAGGCAGCAGGGCCAGGATGGCCTCCCGTGTCGGGCGCTGGTCGGAGGTCGCAGTGACCCGGCCCTCGATATCATCGGTATCGCGCTCCTCGCCCCAGCACACGGTGAACTGGTAGCGCTTGCGGCCGTCCATCACGAAGGGAACCGTCTTGGTGGCCTCGCCGAGCGCGATCGGCAGGCCGCCGGAGGCGAGCGGGTCGAGCGTGCCGGCGTGTCCCGCGCGCTTGGCGTTGAACAGGCGCTTGAGCACGGCGACGGCTTGCGTCGAGGTCATGCCGATCGGCTTGTCGAGCACGACCCAGCCATGGACGTCGCGGCGGTCGCGGCGCGGCTGGTTGCCCTTCTGCTTGTTGGCGCGGGGATCGTTGTTGACGCGGCGCGGCTCCTGATGCGGCTGGGAATCGCCGCCGAGATCCGCAAAATTATTTTTCTGCACGTCGCGCTGATCGGTCTCTTCGCCGCCGATCGTGCCGTGAGCCGGGTCCATCGTCATCGCTCTTCTTCCCGATCCGAATCCGGATCCTGTTCCAGGTCCTTCTGCACCGCAGGTGTTCGCAAAAGCTTCTCGATCCGTTCCGCTTCGTCGAATCGTTCGTCGACGCGGAAACGAAGGTCAGGTGCAAATTTCAGGTTAACGCGCCGCGCGACTTCGCCGCGCAGGAATTTCTTGTTGCGCTCGAGCGCAGCGATGATGACCTCGGTGTCGCGGCCACCGAGCGGCATCACGTAAACCGTCGCGAGCTTCAGGTCGGGTGACATCCGTACCTCCGGCACGGTGATGATGTGACCTTCGAGGTCCGCATCATGCACATTGCCTTGCGCCAGAATCTCGGCCATCGCGTGGCGAACCTGCTCGCCGACACGCAACTGGCGTTGCGAGCCGCCCGGCGCGGAACTTTTCTTCTGATGGTGGCGGGGCATGGTTGAAAATCACCTCGTCGTGCCCGCGTTTGGGACACGAGCATTGTCATTTGTCCTGTTGAAACGAATGCGGCGCGATGGCCGGAATAAATCCGGCCATCGCACTCCCGCAATTTCAGCTCAAAAAGATCCGGGCGCTTCGGTAAGATTTGGACTTACAGGGAGCGCTGGATCGTCTCCACGCGATAACACTCGATCACGTCACCGGCACGCATGTCGTGGTAGTTCTCGAAGGCCATGCCGCATTCCTGACCGGACTGCACTTCCTTCACTTCGTCCTTGAAGCGCTTTAGCGTCGACAGCTTGCCTTCGTGCACGACGACGTTGTCGCGGATCAGGCGCACATTGGCGCCGCGTTCCACGGTGCCGTCGGTGACGCGGCAGCCGGCGACCTTGCCGACCTTGGAGATGTTGAAGATCTCCAGGATCGAGGCGTTGCCCAGCATGGTTTCGCGCAGGGTCGGCGCGAGCAGGCCGCTCATCGCCTTCTTCACGTCATCCACGAGGTCGTAGATGATGTTGTAGTAGCGGATCTCGATGCCGTTGCGCTTGGCGGCCGCAGCCGCCTCCTTGTTGGCACGAACCGAGAAGCCGATGATCGCGGCGTTGAAGCCTTCCGCGAGCGTCACGTCCGATTCCGAGATGCCGCCGACGCCGGCATGCAGGATGCGGGCTGCGACTTCGTCGGTGCCGAGCTTCTCCAGCGAGCCGAGGATCGCTTCCAGCGAGCCTTGCACGTCGGCCTTGATGATCAGCGGGAATTCCTTGCGGCCCGCCGTCTTCAATTGCGACATCATCTGCTCGAGCGAGCCGCGCATGCCGGAGATCGAGGCAGCCGCGTTCTCGCGCTTCTGGTGCGCGCGATAGCTGGTGACCTGGCGGGCGCGGGCTTCGTTCTCGACCACCGCGAGACGATCGCCGGCCTCCGGCGGACCGTTGAAGCCGAGCACCTCGACCGGAACCGAAGGACCGGCCTCATGCACCGTCTCGCCCTGATCCGAGATCAGCGCGCGGACGCGGCCCATCTCGGCGCCGGCGACAATGATGTCACCGACACGAAGCGTGCCGCGCTGGACCAGCACGGTCGCGACCGGGCCACGGCCGCGATCGAGCTTGGCTTCGATCACGGTGCCTTCGGCCGGACGCTCCGAATTGGTCTTCAGGTCGAGGATGTCGGCCTGGAGCGCGATCATCTCGAGCAGCTTGTCGAGATTGGTCTTGTTCTTGGCTGACACTTCGACGTCGACGACTTCGCCGCCGAAGGATTCGACCTGCACCTCGTGCTGGAGCAGCTCGGTGCGCACGCGCTCGGGCTTCGCATCGGGCTTGTCGATCTTGTTGATGGCAACGATGATCGGCACCCGCGCCGCCTTGGCGTGGTTGATGGCTTCGATCGTCTGCGGCATGACGCCGTCATCGGCAGCAACCACCAGCACGACGATGTCGGTCACCTTGGCGCCGCGGGCGCGCATCGCGGTGAACGCGGCGTGGCCGGGCGTGTCGATGAAGGTGATCTTCTTGCCGCTATCGGGCGACAGCACCTGATAGGCGCCGATATGCTGGGTGATGCCGCCGGCTTCGCCGGAGACGACGTTGGCATGGCGGAGCGCGTCGAGCAGCGAGGTCTTGCCGTGGTCGACGTGACCCATCACGGTCACGACGGGCGAACGCGTCTCGGTGTCGGTGGAATCGTCGGTGGCGTCGAACAGGCCTTCTTCAACGTCGGACGCGGCAACGCGCTTGACGGTGTGACCAAGCTCTTCGGCGATCAGCTGCGCAGTGTCGGCGTCGATCACGTCGGTGATCTTGTGAATCGCGCCCTGCTTCATCAGCATGCGGATGATTTCGACCGCGCGCTCGGCCATGCGGTTGGCGAGCTCCTGGATGGTGATCGCTTCCGGAATGACCACCTCGCGGATGAGCTTTTCCTTCGGCTCGTTCGCGGCGTGGCCCTTCAGGCGCTGAGTGCGGCGGCGGAACGAGGCGATCGAGCGCTCGCGCACGTCGTCGGCATTGAATGCGGTCACGACCGTCAGGCGACCGCGCTCCTTCTGCGGGCCGGGTTTGTGGGTGGGCTTGGGGGCTACCACGGGACGCGCGGCGCCGCCGGGACCGCGACGGATCTGGCGCGGACCATCGTCCTCGTCCGGTCCGGCTGCAACCGCGGGAGCGCGACCCAACGGGCCGCCTCCCGGCCTCGCGGTGGTCGTTCCAGGGCGCGCGGTGGTTGTTCCCGGGCGTGCCGTGGTCGTGGTGGTGCCGGGGCGTGCTGCGGGCGCGCCAGGACGTGGCGCGGGAGCGGCCGGGGCGGCAGTTGCAGGGCGCGCGGCTGACGCCGGCTGTTCGCCTTCGCCAAAACGCTTCTTGGCCTCGGTTTCGGCCTTGCGCTTGGCTTCCTCTTCGTGGCGGTGGCGCTCTTCCTCGGCCTTGCGGCGGGCCTCGGCGGCTTCGCGCTCGACGCGTTCGGCGGCTTCGCGGACAGCGCGGCGCTGGGCTTCGTCTTCGGCCTGGCGGCGCTCTTCGACTTCGCGCACCTTGGCGTCGGCCAGCGCGCTGGCGCGGGCGGAACGTTCGTCCTCGGTCAGCGTGCGCAGCACCACGCCGGAGCCGGCGTTGCGGGGCGGAGCCGGGCGTGCCGGAGCGGGAGCAGGCGCGGCCGGTGCCGGCTTTGCAACAACCGCGGGAGCTTGCGGTTCGGGGCTGCCGTCGATGCGGCGCTTGCCGCGCTTCTCGACCACGACCTGCTTGCTGCGGCCATGGCTGAAGCTCTGACGCACAGTGCCCGTTTCGACGCGCGGCTTGAGCGATAGCGTCTTGCTCGGAACGCTCAGCTTCTTGTCGTCAGGGGTCTTGGTATCAACCATTCAGTAGTCCTAATCCTGATCTGTTAGCATTGTGCGTTGCCGCACCGTCCTATCGGGTCGTCGTTGTCTCTCAGAAATCCTGGCCGGGCTTTTCGGCAGTCTTGTCATCGTCCGCCATCCGGTATCGGACCAGCATCTGGCTACGTGACAGGAATGACTTGCTCGCCGGGCCCGCGAGCAGGGCAGCATGTATCACATTTGACCGGGTAAGTGCCAAATCCAATTCTATCGATTTCAGCGCAGTGACGACGGGAATCTGCGGCTTGGCGCCGCGATTCCCGTCATTTTGACGTGCCAGCATGTCTAATTTGCGGATTCCGTCCGCGGCCCCGTCGCTGGCATGGATCAGGGCCTCGGCCGTGCCTTCCCGCAGGGCGCTTTCGACCTTGCCGAAGCCGGCCACAATCTGGCCCGCCTTGGCGGCAATCCCAAGGGCTTCGGTCACGCTCCGAACCAGGAGCGCCTCGATGTCGGCGGGAAGCGTCTGGGGAGTGCGCAGCTCGCGCTTGAAGGCTTTGCTAAATTGGTGACGCCGCACGGCTTCCGCAACCACCTCGCGCGAGGCAGTGACCCACATGCCGCGTCCGGGCAGCTTGCGCTTGAGATCGGGAACTATGTCGCCTTGCGGCGAAATGACGAAGCGGATCAGCTCGTCGATCGGCCGGACCTCGCGACTGACCGCGCACATCCGCATGGTCGCGGACCTTTCGGTCCGCGGTCCATGGTCGAGATCGTGGTCAGTATCTGCGAGCATCCGGGCGACATTCTCCTTCGTCCTTAAGCCGGCTGATCTTCGGTCGCCTCAGCCTCTTCGGCGGGCTTCGCGAGATCGGCTTCGGTGATCCAGCCGGCCTTGACGCGGGCCTGCATGATCATGGCTTCGGCATCGTCGCGGGAGATCTCGATACCGTCGAGCGCACCAGGGAATTTGGTCTGCTCGCCGCCTTCCTTGCGCTCGGTCCAGCCGACCAGGTCGTCGGTGGCGCAGCCGGCGAGGTCCTCGACGGTCTTGATGTCGTTCTCGCCGAACTTCACCAGCATCTTGGAGGTGACGCCCGGCACGTCCTTGACGGCGTCCTCGACACCGAGCTCCTTGCGCTTGGCCTCGATCTCGGCCTCCTGCTGCTCGAGATATTCGCGGGCACGGTTCTGGAGCTCCTGCGCAGTCTCCTCGTCGAAGCCTTCGATGCCGGCGAGTTCCTTGAGATCCACCATCGCGAGTTCCTCGACCGAGGTGAAGCCTTCGGACGCCAGCAATTGGCCGACCACTTCGTCGACATTGAGCGATTCCATGAAGACGCGGGTGGAGTTCTCGAAGTCGGCCTGGCGGCGCTCCGATTCCTCCTGCTCGGTCAGGATGTCGATGTCCCAGCCGGTAAGCTGCGAGGCCAGACGCACGTTCTGGCCGCGGCGGCCGATCGCCAGCGAGAGCTGGTTGTTGGTGTCGGGCACGACGACCTCGATGCGCTCGCGGTCTTCGTCGATGACGACCTTTGAGACTTCGGCCGGCGCCAGCGCGTTGACCACGAAGGTCGCGATGTCGGGCGACCACGGAATGATGTCGATCTTCTCGCCCTGCAGCTCGTTCACCACGGCCTGCACGCGCGAGCCGCGCATGCCGACGCAGGCTCCGACCGGATCGACCGAGGAATCGCGGGAAATCACGCCGATTTTCGCGCGCGAGCCGGGATCGCGGGCCACCGCCTTGATCTCGACGATGCCGTCATAGATCTCAGGCACTTCCTGCGCGAACAGCTTCGCCATGAACTGCGGATGGGTGCGGGAGAGGAAGATCTGCGGGCCGCGGGTCTCGCGGCGGACGTCGAAGATGTAGGCGCGGACGCGGTCGCCGTTGCGGAACACTTCGCGCGGCAGCATCTCGTCGCGGCGGATGATGGCTTCACCGCGGCCGAGGTCGACGATCACGCTGCCATATTCGACGCGCTTGACGACGCCGTTGACGATGTCGCCGATGCGGTCCTTGAATTCCTGATATTGCCGGTCGCGCTCGGCCTCGCGGACCTTCTGCACGATCACCTGCTTGGCCGATTGCGCGGCGATGCGGCCATATTCCAGCGGCGGCAGCGTATCGGCGATGGTGTCGCCGACCTGGGCGCCGGGATTGGCGCGCTGCGCATCCACCAGCGAGATCTGGTTGGAATGATTTTCGACCTTCTCGACCACCAGCATGTGGCGCGACAGCCGCAGCTCGCCCTTCTTTGGGTCGATCTCGGCATGAACGTCAGTCTCGCTGCCGTAACGTGCCCGTGCCGCCTTGGCGATGGCGTCTTCCATCGCCGCGATGACGATGCCGCGGTCGATCGATTTCTCGCGCGCAACGGCATCGGCGATCTGGAGCAATTCAAGTCGATTGGCGCTGACTGCCATGGCTAGTCTCCTTCGTCAGGCTCGATCTCGCCCCGCCGCGCGCGTTCGGCGGCCAGGCGGTGCTTCTTCGTATTGGTCGGGGCCGGCTTCTTTTTTTGCGGCTTGGTGTTCTTGGTGATCTTCGCACTGATTTCCGCGTGCGGTGCAGCCGGCGGCTCGATGCCGAGCTCGCGGCGCATCTGGCGCTCTTCGGCCTTGCCGCGGCGCATGGATTCCGCGATCAGCTCGTCGGTCAGCACCAAGCGTGCCTCACCGATGTCTTCCATCGTCAGGAGAACGTCGGGATTATCGCTCGCCTTGGCGTCGTCGCGGTGCAGATGCACGCGGTCGCCTTCGACGGCACCAAGCACGCCACGGAACCGCTTCCGCCCCTCATGGGCGACCGCCATGTCGATCTTCACCAGATGGCCGGAATAGCGTTCGAAATCCGAGCGGCGCACCAGCGGACGGTCGATCCCCGGCGAGGAGATTTCCAGCCGGTAAGCGCGATCGATGGGGTCGGCGACATCGAGCACCGGCGACAGCGCCCGCGAGATCGCTTCGCAATCCTCGAGCTGCATCGATCCGTCTGGCCGCTCGGCCATGATCTGCACCGTGCAGCCGGCCTCGCCGGAAATGCGGATCCGCACCAGGCGGTAGCCCATGCCCTCGAGCACCGGACCTGCGACCGCGGACACACGTGCCGCCACGCCCGGCTCGACCACGAGCCTCGGCTCGGCCAGCAACTCGGCATCCGTGGAACCAGTGTTCGGTTCGGTCATATCAGGGGTCAAGGCGCTCGATGGTTAAGGCTTGGTTAAGGACTTGAGCAGGTTAGGATCTGCAGAGCCTGTTTCGGAACTCTTTATCCCGGCAGCTCGCCGGGCCGCATATCTTCCACCAAGCCGCGTTCAGGTAATAAAAAAGAGCGGGTCCTTTCGGGCCCACTCTCACTACGCGGATCGTATGAGAAGATGAATTGGCGCTGATATAGCCCTTTCCGTCCTCCCGGACAAGGCCCATCGCGGGAAAGACAAGGCTTTTTGCGCCCGGCCTGAGGCCCCCCGCGCAACGCTTCCTTCATCTAGGAGGCCTAAATTCTCTGATTGTGGGGCGACTTGGACCAAGGGCGCACCCGCGGCGTGCCCTGTACGAGTTGCGTTTTCATGACCGCTGCCACGTCGCTCATTCCCGGACTGGACGAGATCGTCAAACGCGGCGACCCCCGGCGTCGCGGCGAGATCGCGCGCGCCATCGCCCAATTGTTCTTCCAGGACGCCGAGAAGTTCCGTCCCGATCTCGTCGATCTCTTCGACAATCTGCTGATCGATCTCGTTCCGCATGCCGAGCTTGCCTCGCGCGTCGACCTCGCCGAGCGCTTCTCCCACCTGAACAATGCGCCGCCGCATCTGGTGAACCAGCTCGCGCGCGAAAACGAGATCGTGGTGGCGGGCCCCGTGCTGCGCCGCTCGCCGGTGCTCGACGACGCCGCTCTCGTCGAGATCGCGCGGCTGAAGGGCCAGGGCCATCTGCTGGCGATGACCGAGCGCCCCGCACTGTCGGCAGCCATCACCGACGTGCTGGTCGAGCGCGGCGATCGCGACGTGGTGCGTCGCGCCGCGGGCAATGCCGGTGCGGTTTTCTCGCAAGGCAGCTATTCCGAGCTGATCAAGCGTGCGTCGCAGGACGGCGTGCTGACGCTCAAGATCGGCCAGCGCAACGATCTCTCGGGCGAGCACCTGAAACAGCTGCTCGACGGCACGCTCGACGTCATCCGCCGCCGCCTCTCGAGCGTGGTCAATCCCGTGCGTCAGGTCGAGATCAAGCGCGCCATGGCGGCGATCGAGGAGGCCGCGCTGCCGCCGGGGCCGCGGCGCGATTTCTCGGATGCACAGCGCACGGTGCTGATCTTGCATCGCGAGGGTCATCTCGGCGAGAGCGCGCTGCTCGGCTTCGCCAAGGCGCTCAAATACGAGGAATCGATCGCCTCGCTCGCGGCGATGTCCGGTGTCCGTCTCTCGATCCTCGATCGCCTGGTCGCGGGCGACCGCTACGATCCGATCCTGATTCTGGGGCGTGTGCTCAATCTCGGCTGGCCCACGGTGCGCGCGCTGATCCTGATGTGGCACGGCCCGCATCGCGCGCCGGCCGATGCCGATCTCGAGCAGGCGCGCGTGAACTTCACGCGCCTGATGCCGTCGACGGCCGAACGCGTCGTGAAATTCTGGCGCAACCGCCAGACGATCTAATCAAAGTACGGATCTTCGTCGTCATGGCCGGGCTTGTCCCGGCCATCCACGTTCTTGCTGCCCACAGAAGGAAAGTACGTGGATGCCCGGGACAAGCCCGGGCATGACGATTATCGATGGATCGCGCGAAGGATCTATGCGCGCCTGAACCGCAGATACGTCGTCTTGCGCCCTTCGCGCGTGGCCTTCCGGCCGTAGCGCGTCATGGTGTAGCCGGCCCATGGCTGCCGGAAATCATCGGCGCATTCGGCGAGCCACTGAAAATCCGTCGACCGCGCCAGATGCATCAGCGTCCACGCGCAGTAATCGTCGATATCGCAGACGAAGCGGAATTCGCCGCCCGCTTTCAGCACGCGCGCCATCGCAGCGATGGTCCGGTCCTGGACGAAGCGCCGCTTCCAGTGCCGCCGCTTCGGCCAGGGATCGGGATGGATCAGGTCGATCCGCGACAGCGATGCCTGCGGCAGCCAGGCCAGGAGCTCGGCGGCATCGCCCGCGAACAGACGGATGTTGCTGATGTTGGCGGCCTCGATCTGCGCGAGGATCTTTGCCATGCCGTTGACATAGGGCTCGCAGCCGATGAAGCCGGTCGTGGAGAAGTTCTGTGCCTCGGCCGCAAGATGCTCGCCGCCGCCGAAGCCGATCTCGAGCCGCACATCGTCCGCCGCGGGGTCGAAGATCTCGTTGGCATTCGCCGGCTTCTCGCCCTCGATGTCGAGCGAAAGATGCGGTAGCAGATGATCGATCAGCTCGGCCTGGTGCTGCCTGAGCTTGTGGCCCTTGCGGCGCCCGAAGAAGGCGCGCTCGCTGTCATCGCGATCGGGATCTGATTTTCGTTCGCTCATCGCAGCGTCTGGTACAGGCGATGGAGCAGCCGCGCGCGGGGTTCGAGCGACGAGACGTAGATCTGCTCATAATGGGTGTGTGCGCCCTTGCCGTCGACGCCGAGTCCATCGAGCGTTGCGGTGTGGGCGGCGGTGAAATTGCCATCCGAGCCGCCGCCGGTGTGGGTGTCGATCAGATCGAAGCCGATCTCGGTGGCAAGCGACTTCGCATGCTCGTACAGCGAGGCGCCTGCATTGCTCTTCTCGTAAGGTGGACGGTTGAGCCCGCCCGTGACCTTGACCGTGACGCCATCCGTCTTCGACGTCAGCCCGAGGATCTTGCCGACGAACTCTTCCGCGTCGGCAAAGCCTGGCACGCGCAGGTCGACTTCGGCATAGGCCTCCTCCGGCGTGACGTTGGGGCGCGTGCCGCCGCGCGCCACGCCGACATTCACCGTAACGCCACGTGCCAGATCGTTCATCGCTTCCAGCGCCAGGATGACGTTGGCAAGCTCGCGGATCGCGCTGCGGCCATCCTGGGGCCGCGTGCCGGCATGTGCGGGCACGCCCTTGATGAATACTTCGAATCGCCCGACGCCCTTGCGTCCGGTGACGATCTTGCCGCCGTCGCGCGCGGGCTCCGTCACCAGCACGTATTTGGCCTTGCGCCCTTCCGCCTCGATCAGCGCGCGCGAGGTCGGGCTGCCGATCTCCTCATCGGAGGTGAACAAATGGGTGATGCCGAGCGGCGAACGATCGCCGGCGGCGCAGAGTGCGCGAAAGGCGTGATGGGCGATATAGGCGCCGCCCTTCATGTCGTAGATGCCGGGACCGAACGCCCTGTCGCCTTCGACCTTGAACGGCAGGCGCTCGATGAATCCCATGGGATGAACGGTATCGAGGTGGCTCAGCACCAAAATGCCCGGCCGGTCCTGGCCCCAGGTCGAGCGTGCAGCGAGATGATCGCCGCAACCATCGGCGCCGGCGACGCGCTCGAGCGTAACCGGCAGATCGCGGTATTGCTCCGCGACCACGGAGATCAGCTTGTTGACCTGTTCAGGTGTGTCCGTCGGCGTCTCGATCTCCACCCAGCGGCGGATGCCATCGAGAATAGTTTGTGAATCGAACCAATTGGACTTGGTCATGAACGCATCTGTGCCTTTGAACCGCATCATCGAAGAGGGCGCGCACCAAAAACGCGTCCGCAAATGACGACATAGGCCAGATTTGACGCAGTCTCAAATCGGATTGAGCCGTCGCGTCAGCGTTTGTCGGGACCTTCGCGGGCGGCGATCTGCTCGACGAGATCGACGATCGAACGGCGCATCTTCGAATCAGTGATTCGGGTGAACGCCTTGGTCAGAGCGAGACCTTCGGAGGTCGCGAGGAAGTCCGAGACATAGGAAGGCGAGGCGCCTTCGGCGAAGCCGTCCGGGCCGGCCACGCCGCTCGGTCCGCCCTCGAACAGGAACGATACCGGCACCTGCAGAATCTCGGCGATCTGCTGGATGCGGCTCGCGCCGACGCGATTCGTGCCCTTCTCGTACTTCTGGATCTGCTGGAAAGTCAGGCCCAAAGCTTCACCGAGCTTTTCCTGGCTCATGCCCAACATGATGCGGCGCATACGCACGCGGCTGCCGACATATTTGTCAACAGGGTTGGGCGCTTTCGACATTTCCTCAGCCTCCAAACATCACCTTCGGCGCAATCACAAGAATGCCTCCGGTGCCAGCATCGTCAAAATCAAACCCTGTTATTGGGAAACATTGCGGAGAAATTTAGCAACGCCCACTGTCTTTTGCAGCCGGTGCAGAATGAGGAGGGCGCGTGCAGTCTGTCAACCGTGGGACTACGGTTGTCAAAGGATTCCGGCCGCTTCGGCGGCGACGGCGTGATCAGGGGTGCCGTTTGGCAACACGTCGCCTGACGGCGAGAATCACAGCCAGCGCGACGAGCATGGCCGCAGGCACGTCGCCGACCCTCGCATAGATCGTCGGCGGGATAGCCGCGGGCAGGCTTGCATCCAAAATGCCTTCGACGCCGAGGCCGAGGCTGGCAACCGTTCGTCCCACCGGATCGATCACCGCTGACACGCCGGTATTGGCGGACCGGACCAGCGGCAATCCGAGTTCGATCGCGCGCATCCGGGCCTGCTCGAGATGCTGATAGGGACCGGTCGATATGCCGAACCAGCCGTCATTGGTGAGGTTCACGATCCAGCCCGGACGCTCATTGCGGCCGGCGACCTCGCCTGGAAAAATTGCTTCGTAACAGATCAGCGGCAGCGCGGGCGGCGCGCCGGGCACTTGCAGCGCATGTCGCACGCTGCCCGGAATGAAGCCGCCGCGCACGCGCGTGAGTTGCTCGAAGCCGAGCTTCTCCATCAGGTCCTGGTAGGGCAGGAACTCGCCGAACGGCACGAGGTGCAGCTTGTCGTAGACCGAGAGCACGCTGCCGTCGTGATCGATCACGTAGATCGAGTTGTAGGCGCGCGTGATCGGCGTGCCCCGCGGCAGGTCGGGGGCGCGGACCGAGCCCGTGATCAGCACCGTGCCCTTCGGCAGCAGCTCGGCGATTTGCGCCATCGCGTCGGCTTCGCGGGTCAGGAAGAACGGAAAGGCGGATTCCGGCCAGATCAGGATGGTGGCATCGCGCACGCCGGTGGATTGCGGCCCCGAGGCGCGGTCCGACAGCGCCAGGTATTTCTTCATCACCTCCGCCTTGGCGGCGTAGTTGAATTTCGCATCCTGCTGGAGGTCCGGCTGCATCAGGCGCAGCTTCGTGCCCGCGACCATCGTGGTCGGATGCAGCGACAGGCGGATCACGCCGAAGATGCTCATGACAATCAGAAGGGCAATCGCAGCCGCCGGCGCGCGCCATGCCGGGCGGCGATCGGGCGTGCGGTCGATCAGCGCCGCGGGACTTGCGAAGATCGCGACGCTAAGGAACGTCATGCCCCACAGGCCGATCAGCGACGCCGTCTGCGCCAGCGGCAGCGGCTCGGACAGGGCATAGCCGAACGCGTTCCAGGGGAAGCCGGTCAATGCGTGACCACGCAGCCATTCGGCGATGGTGAGACTAGCGGCGAGCGCGAGGATGCGCGTGGCATCCTTGGTCCAGAGCAGGCGGGCCAGCGCGAATCCGATCGCGGTGAAGATGGAGAGATAGGCCGGCAGGCCAAGCACGGCGAACGGTGTCAGCCACGCGAACACATCGGCGTCGACGAAGAAGGCGTAGCCGATCCAGTAGAGGCCGGGGACGAAATAGCCGAGCCCGAACCAATAGCCCGTCAGTGCCGCGGCGGGGACGCCGCGATATCGTCCGGCGCCCGCGCCATCGATCAGCCAGACCAGCACCGGGAAGGTGATGAACAGCACCGGAAAGACATTGAATGGCGCCAGCGCCAGCACCGACAGCGCACCGCATCCCATCGCGATGAGCGCACGCTTCCATCCCCAGGTGAGGATGATGGCAAGCGCAATCTGCCGAAACCGCTGGAACAGGCTCACTGCGAACCGGTCCCGTCGCTTGGCGGCGGGACGGGCGTGTCGCTGGAAGGCGGTTGACCGCTCTCCGGCGTGGCTTCGCGGCGGCGGCTCTCGCGCTGGGTACGCGGCGCGGGGCGCTCCTTCCGTGTCGAGATGCGCAACCGCTTGACGCGGCGCGGATCGGCATCGAGCACCTCGATCTCGTAATTGCCGGGGCCGGAGATCACCTCGCCGCGCACCGGCAAGCGCCCGACGAAGCTGACGAGATAGCCGCCGAGCGTCTCGACTTCCTCACCGGCCTCGCCGGTGACGAAATCCTCGCCGATCACCGTGCGGACGTCGTCGAGGCTGGCGCGGGCGTCTGCAATGAAGGCGTTGTCGGGCAGCCGCACGATCGAGGGCGACTCGTCGCTGTCATGCTCGTCGTCGATCTCGCCGACGATCTGCTCGACGATGTCCTCGAGCGAGACCAGCCCGTCGCTGCCGCCATATTCGTCGACCACCAGCGCCAGATGGATGCGCGTCGCCTGCATCTGCGCCAGCAGGTCGATCGCCCGCATCGACGGCGGCACGTAGAGCAGCTTGCGGATGATGCGCGCATCCTGCAGCGGTAACGCTAGGTCGACCGTACGCAGGTCGAGGCCGGCCGGCAGCGGTTTCTTGCGCTTGGTTTTCGTGGCCTCGGACACCCGTGCGCGCGCGGTCATGAAAGCGAGCAGATCGCGGATGTGGACGATGCCGACGGGGTCGTCCAGCGTCTCGTTGTAGACGACGAGGCGCGAATGGCCGGCGCTTTCGAAGCGGTCCATCAACTCGCCGAGCGGGATGTCGCGCTTCACCGCGATGATGTCGGCACGATGCACCATGACGTCGGCGATGCGGCGCTCGTGCAGACCGAGGATGTTGCGCAACATGGTGCGCTCGACGGTCGAGAAGCCGGTGTCGTCAGGCGTCGTGGCGTCGAGCACGACCTGGAGATCGTCGCGCACCGAGCCCGCCTTCCAGCCGAACAGGGTGCGAATGGCACGCAGCAGCCAGCCTTCCGCGGTCGGCCGCATCACCTCGCCTGATGTCACCACGACCGGCAAATTCGCGGTATTGCGCGGATTGTCGTGAATAGGGTCGGAATCGGGCATCTCAATGCGTCCCCGGGCGGTCTGCATAGGGATCGGGTATGCCGAGATGAGACAGGATCTCTCGTTCGAGCGCTTCCATCTCCTCCGCGTCGCCATCGTTCTCGTGGTCGTAGCCGACCAGGTGCAGGAAACCATGCACGGCGAGATGGCTCAAATGATGATCGAACGGCTTCTGTTCCTCGTCCGCCTCGCGCCGCATGGTCTCGTAGGCGATCGCGATGTCGCCGAGCATGCGCGGCGCATCGCCTTCCTTCCACTCGCCCTCCGGCTGGAGCGCGGGGAACGACAGCACGTTGGTCGGCTTGTCGATGCCGCGCCAGTTGCTGTTGAGCGTGCGGATGCCGGCATCATCGGTCAGCATCACGGCCACTTCGGCGTCGGCAACGTCCTCGTCGACACTTTCGGCGGCGGCCGCCACCGCACGCTGGATCACCGCTTCGGAATCGGGCTCGCGCTGCCAGCAATCGGCAACGACGAGGACCTCGGTCATGGGAAGGTTTGGATGTGACATCTTGTCTGTTCGGAACCAAAGGACGCCCTGTCCGCGCCCGTATGGTCCGGTTGTTGTCTCGCTAGGATTTACCGGTGGCCGGCCGCTGCGGCGAACCTTCGTAGGCGGCGACGATCCGCGCCACGAGCTCGTGGCGGATCACGTCCTCGGCTTTGAAATGAACTTGTGCAATACCTTCGACGCCGCCCAGCAGGCGCGTCGCTTCCGCAAGGCCCGAAGTCTGGCCGTTCGGCAGGTCGATCTGCGAAGGATCGCCGGTCACGATCATGCGGCTGTTCTCGCCGAGACGGGTCAAGAACATCTTCATCTGCATCGACGTGGTGTTCTGCGCCTCGTCCAGGATGATTGCGGCGTTGGTCAGCGTGCGGCCGCGCATGAAGGCGAGCGGCGCGATCTCGATCTCGCCGGTCTGCAGCGCCCGCTCGACGATGCGCGCGTCCATGAGGTCGTAAAGCGCGTCGTAGATTGGACGGAGATACGGATCGACCTTCTCGCGGAGATCGCCGGGCAAAAAGCCGAGCCGCTCGCCGGCCTCGACCGCCGGACGCGACAGGATGATCTTGTCGACTTCCTTGCGCTCGAACAGCTGCGCGGCATGCGCGACCGCGAGCCAGGTCTTGCCGGTGCCGGCGGGGCCGATGCCGAACACCAGCTCGTGGCGCTTCAGCGCGCGGATGTAGGAATCCTGCGCGGCGGTGCGCGCGCGCACCGGGCGCTTGCGCAAATTGATGCTGTCGAAGGTGGATTTGGCCGATTTGGCGTCGAATTCGAACAGCGAGCCCTGTGCGATCACGGCGCGGATCGCGCCTTCGACTTCGCCCTGGTCGAGATCCTGCCCCTTCACGGCCTGCGCGTAGAGCGTCTCCAGCACGCGGCGCGCGGCGTCGCAGCCGTCGCGCGTGCCGCCGATGGTGATGTGGTTGCCCTTGGAGTCGACCACGACGCCGAGCCGCCGCTCGATCTGGGCGAGATGCTGGCCGTAGGGGCCGACCAGCGCGGATGCGGCGCGGTTGTCGTCGAAGTCGATGACGACCTGGGTCTCGGGTGGAACTTGCATGTCGCGGTCAAATTTGCGGCTGGGAGCGAACGAAGACGAATCCGATGCGCTTTTTGGCAAGGGTTCAGGCTCCAATGGCTTGCGATAAAGCGGGCTCGCGCGCGTTACGCGGCGTCACGAGCTCACCGAGGAAACTATAGCGCTCGAGGCTGTCGATCCGGACCGGCAGGATTTGTCCGATGATGTCGGGCGAGGCCATCACATGCGCAGGCTGGAGGAAGGCAGTGCGGCCGACGATCTGGCCCTCCTTGCGGGCCGGACGCTCGAACAGCACATCGACCGTTGAGCCAATCGCGGCCTTGTTGAAGGCCGATTGCTGGCTGTCGATCAGTTCCTGGAGCCGCTCCAATCGCTGGTCCATCTCGGCGGGGGACACCGTCTCCTGCATATCCGCGGCCGGCGTTCCCGGCCGGGCGGAGTATTTGAACGAATATGCAGCAGCGTAGCCGATTTGCGTGACAAGCGCGAGGGTGGCGAGAAAATCTTGCTCGCTTTCGCCGGGGAAGCCCACGATAAAATCTGATGAAAATGCAATATCTTGGCGCGCGGAGCGGAAACGGTCGATGACACGCCGATAATCATCGGCGGTATGTTTCCGGTTCATGGCGGCGAGAATCCGGTCCGAACCCGACTGCACCGGCAGGTGCACGAACGGCATCAGCTCGCCGAGATCGCGATGGGCTGCAATCAAACTGTCATCGACATCGCGGGGATGGCTGGTCGAATAGCGCAGCCGTGCGATGCCGGGAATCTTCGCCAGGTGTTCGAGCAACCGGCCGAGCGGCCAGCTTGTCCCGTCCGGTCCCTCGCCGTGATAGCCGTTGACGTTCTGCCCGATCAGCGTGAGCTCGCGCACGCCGTTGTCGGCGAGCCGCTTCACGTCGTCGACGATCTTCGCCACGGGACGCGAGACTTCGGCGCCGCGCGTATAGGGCACGACGCAGAAGGTGCAGAACTTGTCGCAGCCTTCCTGCACCGTGACGAAAGCGGAAATGCCGCGCGCACGGATCGCATCGGGTTTTGGCTGGGCCAGGAAGCCGAACTTGTCTGCCGCGGGAAATTCGGTCTCGATCGCACGGCCTTCGTCGCGCGCGCGCTTCAAAAGCTCCGGAAGGTGATGATAGCTCTGCGGGCCGACCACGACGTCAACCACCGGTGCGCGGCGTGTGATCTCCCCACCTTCGGCCTGCGCCACGCAGCCCGCCACCGCGATCTGCATCGCCCGGCCCCCGCGCGCGGCCTCGTCCTTGGCGACGCGCAGCCGGCCGAGCTCGGAATAGACCTTTTCGGAGGCCTTCTCGCGGATATGGCAGGTGTTGAGGATGACGAGGTCGGCATCCTCCGCGTTGGCCGTCTCCACGAATCCTTCCGGAGCCAGCGTGTCCACCATGCGCTGGGCATCGTAGACGTTCATCTGGCAGCCATATGATTTGATGTGCAGCTTGCGCGGCGGCGTCATGGAACCCGAAATTGAGGTGGAGGACGCCCCTCAGATATAGGCTGGAGGGGCGAAAATCCAGCGATTGACACCCAGCGGGGTGGTTCCGGGGCGCCCGCAAGGCGGGAGAACCCGGAATCCAGAAGTTTTGCACGAGATTCCGGCTTCACACGCGTTGCGCGTGCCTGGGAATGACGACGAGGCCGAAATCAGCCCGCCAGCGCGTTCGCCGCGACCCGCCGGACCAGGTCCGGCAGCTGGTGCATGTCGGCAAAGGTCAGGTCGGCGCCGGCCTCGCGCAGGGTCTCGGCATGGCCGTCCCCGCAATGGCTGCCCCCATGGAAGCCGAACACGGTCATGCCGGCCGCTCGCGCCCCGGCGATGCCGGCCAGGCTGTCCTCGATCACGACGCAGCGCTCGGGCGCCACGCCCATTTCCTTGGCCGCGAACAGGAACAGGTCCGGCGCGGGTTTGCCGTTCTTGACCTGCGAGGCCGAAAAAATATTCGGAGCGAGGCGCTCATAGAGGCCCGTGCTTCCCAGGCTCACCTGCATGCGCTGATGCGAGCCGCTCGAGGCAACGCAGACGGCCTGCGTGACGACATCGAGCACATCATGGATGCCGCGGATCGCTTCGAGGTCGGCTTCGAACGAGCGGAACAGCTCGTCCTGCAGATCGCTGTGATAGGCCTCGGGCAATTTGCGGCCGAGCTCAGTCTCGATCTCCAGATTGGCCTGCCGCGTCGAGCGACCGAGGAAGCGTGCGAATACCTGCTCCGAGGTGATGGGATAGCCGTGCCGTGTGAGCACATCGGCATGTGCGCGACAGGAGATCACCTCGCTGTCCACGAGCACGCCGTCGCAATCGAAGATGATGAGATCTACCGACACGAAGGCATGATCCGGAAAAGTGTGGGGCGGTTTTCCGACAAGATCATGCCCACTCAAGACGTCGGCTTGTCGTCGTCGAGCGGGACGCAATACAGCTCGAGCCGGTGATCGACCAGCTTGTAGCCGAGCTTGCGGGCGATCTCCGCCTGCAGCTTCTCGATCTCCTCGGAGGTGAACTCGATCACCTTGCCGTCGCGCAGATTGATGAGATGGTCGTGATGGCTGTCGCGCATCGTCTCGTAGCGCGCGCGGCCCTCGCGGAAATCATGGCGCTCGATGATGCCGGCATCCTCGAACAGCTTGACGGTGCGATACACGGTCGAGATCGAGATCTTGTCGTCGACGGCGACGCAGCGCCGGTACAGTTCCTCGACGTCGGGGTGGTCGACCGATTCCGCCAGCACGCGGGCGATGACACGGCGCTGCTCGGTCATGCGCATGCCGGTGGCGGCGCAGCGAGCCTCGATGCCGGTCGCCTTGGAGGCGGAGGAAGGTTTAAGTCCAGTCATAGTGTGTCTGCCTGACGGGGGCGCTTTCTGCCATCAATGTTACGACAAGTCACGTCGCATCAGAAGTGCGTTCAATTGTTCCCCGTTGGGCTGCTTATAGTAGCGTTCGCGGCGCCCGACCACCATGAATCCGGCCCGATCGTAGAGCCGCCGCGCCGGCTGGTTATTTTCCTCGACTTCGAGAAATATTGTGCGCACGCCGCGCCCTGCGAGGTGGCCGAGATGTGTCATCAGCAGCGTGTGGGAAAGGCCGCGGCCGCGGTGAGCCTGGTCGACCGCGATGGAGAGGATTTCCGCTTCGTCCGCGCCGATCCGCGAGACCGCGAATCCGATTGTCTTGCGGCCGAGCCGCAACCGATGCACGAGCGTGTTGCGCTCGCCGATCATGCCTTCGAACTCGCTTTCGCCCCAGCCGCGGGCAAAGGATTGTCCGTGCAGCTGCGCCAGCCGCGCGGCGTCGCGCGTGGTCGCCGGCTCGACGGCGGCCGTGGGGCCGCGCCACCATTCCGAAAACCATCCCATCATGAGGTTGCGGCTTGTGCGGCGAGCGGTGGCTGTGCGGCCGGCTTTGCGTCGGGCGCCTTCAGATAGAACGGTCGCGCCGGCGTGGTTTCGGGATTGGCCGCGGCGCCGAGCCAGGCGACCCAGCCGATGTCGGGCGCGGGCTGGGCGTCGACCGCAACGGGTTGCGGACCGTCCTTTGGCCAGCGATCGGCGAGGATCTTTGCGGCATTGCCGACCAGATGCGGCGCACCGAATTGCGAGGCCGCGATCGCCGCGTCAATTGGCACGACGCTCGGCCGCACCAGCGGGCTGCCGTCGCCGGCCACGATCTGGAAGTAGACGTGATCGTGCCGCGCATCGATCGCCGAGATCACCGGCGCCGTTCCGCTCTGGCCGACGACGGTGGCGGCATAGGCCGAAAGCGTCGTCAGCCCGACGGCGGGCCGCTTCGCCGCAAGCGCAAGGCCGCGCGCCGCCGAAATGCCGACCCTCAGGCCCGTGAAGCTTCCAGGGCCGACGGTGACGGCGATGCGGTCGAGCGAGGTGAAGGCAAGATCGGCCGATTGCATCACGCGCGCGATCATCGGCATCAGCGCTTCGGCGTGGCCGCGCTTCATCAGAAGCGATTCCTCCGCGAGCAGCTGGCCGGCGTCGGTGTCGAGAACGGCGGCCGCGCACGCCTCCAGCGCGGTATCGATGGCAAGGATCAGCATCGAATCAGCTTAGTCGGTCGAGCCGCGGTCGAACCAGTCCAAGTTTGATTTCTCGACAGGCGCACGATCGGCCCCGTAATTCTACGTGGACGCGAAGGCGACAAAATTTTCGCTCCCCATTTTCGATGCGGATGCATCAATTTGCAACCTTAGAGATAGCTAAGTGATTGAAATGTTGGCATTTTAAGTAATCATTAGCAAGCCAATGACACCGTCAACGGGCGGGAGAGTGAGTCAACGACGACTCAGACGGGGCGCTTTGGCAGATCAAGCCGCGCCTGTTCGGTCATTTGGAAGGGTTCATTTATGTCTTTTTGGCGAAGCGGTTCTTCGGCTAGGGAGGCCTTGGCTCAGGTCATCGCACTCGGCAAGTCGCAGGCGGTCATCGAATTCAATCTCGACGGCACCATTATCACGGCCAACCAGAATTTCCTGGACGCGATGGGCTACCGGCTCGACGAGATCGCCGGCAAGCACCACAGCATGTTCGTGATGCCGGAGGAGCGGGGCGGCGCGGCCTATCGCGAGTTCTGGGCGCGGCTCGGCCGCGGCGAATATCAATCAGCCGAATACAAGCGGCTCGGCAAGGGCGGTCGCGAGATCTGGATCCAGGCGTCCTATAATCCGATCATCAACGAAGCCGGCAAACCGGTGAAGGTCGTCAAGTTCGCGACCGACATCACCGCGCGCAAGATCCGCAGCCTCGAAGATGCCGGCAAGATTTCCGCGATCGGCCGCGCCCAGGCGGTGATCGAGTTCAATCTCGACGGCACCATCATCACAGCCAACGAGAATTTTTTGGCCACGGTGGGCTATCGGCTCGACGAGATTCAGGGCCGCCACCACAGCATGTTCGTCGGACACGGCGAGCGCGACAGTGCGGCCTATCGCGAATTCTGGGCGAAGCTCGGCCGCGGCGAATTCCAGTCCGGCGAGTACAAGCGCTTCGGCAAGGGCGGCAAGGAGGTCTGGATTCTCGCTTCCTACAATCCGATCCTCGATGAGACCGGCAAGCCGTTCAAGGTGGTGAAGTTCGCCACCGACGTCAGCGCGCAGAAGCAGTCGAATGCGAATTTCGCCGGCCAGATCGAGGCGATCGGCAAGTCGCAGGCCGTGATCGAGTTCAGCATGGACGGCAGGGTTTTGACGGCCAATGAAAACTTCCTCGGCGCGCTCGGCTATACGCTGTCCGAGATCGTCGGCAAGCATCACAGCATGTTTGTGGGCACTGACGAGCGCGACAGCGAAGCCTATCGCGCCTTCTGGGCCAGGCTGAACGCTGGTGAATTCCAGTCCGGCGAATATCAGCGCGTCGGCAAGGGCGGCCGGCAGGTCTGGATCCAGGCCTCCTACAACCCGATCCGCGACCTCAACGGCAATCCGTTCAAGGTCGTGAAATACGCCTCCGACACCACCGCCCAGGTGATCGCGCGCAAGCGCAGCGAGAAGGTGCGTGACATGATGGAATCGGTCGCCGCCGGCGCCGAGGAGCTCAACGCCTCGGTGCGCGAGATTGCCGAAGCCATGACGCGGTCGCGCGAGACCGCATCGACCGCGGTCGATCGGGTCGAGGCCGCGGACCATCAGGCGCAGCGGCTGACTCAGGCGGCGGAGTCGATGAGCATGATCGTGCAGCTGATCGGCAGCATCACCGGTCAGATCAATCTGCTGGCGCTGAACGCCACCATCGAATCCGCGCGCGCCGGCGAGGCCGGTCGCGGCTTCGCCGTGGTGGCGTCGGAGGTGAAGAACCTCGCCAATCAGGCCAAGCAGGCCGCCGACCGGATCGAGCAGGAGATCGGCAATCTGAACGGCATCTCGGTCGACGTGGTCGCCGCGCTGGGAGCGATCCGGGGCGCGATCGAGGGCGTCAGCGAATATGTGTCGTCAACGGCCGCCGCCGTCGAGGAGCAGAGCACCGTCACCAGCGAGATGTCGGCGAGCATGCGCAAGGCCGCGGAAGAGGCGGCGAGCATCGGCCAGGCGGCGTAGGAGATATCTCGTCGGGTGGGCAAAGCGAAGCGTGCCCACCTCTTCTTTTCGTGATGATTGCACGGTGGGCACGGCGCAAGCGCGCCTTTGCCCACCCTACGGCACTTCGCCTACATCGGCCGAACTTCGACCACGTCAGGCACGAAATGCTTCAGCAAATTCTGAATGCCGTGCTGGAGCGTCGCGGTCGATGACGGGCAGCCGGCGCAGGAGCCCTTCATGTTGAGATAGACGATACCGTCCTTGAAGCCGCGGAAGGTGATGTCGCCGCCGTCATTGGCGACCGCGGGCCGCACGCGGGTCTCGATCAGATCCTTGATCATGTCGACCGTCTCGGCATCGGACTCGTCGAAGAACTCATCCTCGTCGTCGAGCTCGGCATCGCTTGGAGCCGCGCCATCGGCGAGCAACGGCGCGCCGGACATGTAGTGCTCCATGATGGCGCCGAGGATCGCGGGCTTGAGCTGCTGCCATTCACCGTTCGCCTTGGTCACGGTGATGAAATCCGATCCATAGAACACGCCGGTGACGCCGGGCACGTCGAACAGCTTTTCGGCCAGCGGCGAGCGCGTGGCCGATTCGCGGCTCGAAAATTCCATCGGGCCGCCGTCGACGACGACGCGGCCGGGAATGAACTTCAGCGTGGCGGGATTGGGGGTGGCTTCAGTTTGAATGAACATGGTTTTCTCCAGACGTCGCCGGTTCAAGGCCGGCGCGCAAGCTATCCAGTAGCAGATGGCGACGGCGAACGCACGGTCAAGGGGTGGGTAGAACGTTTCGTTGCGATATCAGCGGGTTAGGACACTTTAATATTCCCGCGCCGTCATGGCCGGGCCTGACCCGGCCATCCACGCCTTGCTTCGTGGCGCCAAGAACGTGGATGCCCGGGACAAGCCCGGGCATGACGGATATCTGGCTGGCCGCAGTCCAAGATAGGGACGCCTACGACAGCGAATCCACGCTTCCATCGCTCAGCGCGCCCGAGATGATGGTCACCGGCACCGGGAACGTGCCCAGCGCATGCGCGAGCAGCGAGACCAGCGGTCCCGGACCCTCCGCGCCGGGATTGGCGGCGAGCACCAGCATGGCGATGTCGGGGTCCTCGTCGATCACAGCGAGCAGTTGTTCCATCGCATCGCCTTCGCGGATCACCCGCTCCGGCGTGATCGCGGCGATGCCATTGGCGCGGCCGGCGGCGCGGTCGAGCGCGGCTTCCGCCGCCTCCTGCGCCTCGGCGCGCATGATCTCGGCCACCCCGAGCCATTCCTGACTCTGCTGCTCGGGCTCGATGATGCGCAGCATCACCACGCCGCCGCCGGCGCGGATCGCCCAGCGGCTGGCATAGTAGACCGCGCGATCCCATTCGGCGGTGTCATCGACGATCACGAGGCATTTGGGCTTGTGACCCGGCTCGAAGCAAAGTCGCTTGCTGGTCATGCATGTCCCGGAATGTGCACGGAGGGCATGCTGCCACACTCCCTCACGCTTGGGGAGAGGAGAAGCGGCCGGCGCAGTGGGCGCCGGCCGGGTCTCGCAAATGCGGGAAATCAGCGCCGGCGGATGAAGCCGACGATGTCCTTCGAGAGCTTCATGGTCTCGTCGGCGATCGCGCGGGCCCGGTCGGCGCCATCGTTCAGGATCGCGTCAATATGGCCGGGGTCGGCGACGAGGCGCTTCATCTCGCCGGCGATCGGCGAGAGTTTCGTGACGCACAGATCCACCAGCGAATTCTTGAAGCTGGAGAACTGGCCGCCGCCGAATTCTCTGAGCACGTCGGCCTTGGAGCGGCCGGAGAGCGCGGCGAAGATGCCGACGAGATTGTCGGCCTCGGGGCGCGCTTCCAGGCCCTTTTCCTCTGACGGCAGCGGCTCCGGATCGGTCTTCGCCTTGCGCACCTTCTGCGCGATGGTGTCGGCGTCGTCGGTCAAATTGATGCGCGAATTGTCGGACGCATCCGACTTCGACATCTTCTTGGTGCCGTCGCGCAGGCTCATCACGCGCGTCGCCGGTCCCGTGATCAGCGGCTCCGGCAGCGGGAAGAACAGGCCGTCATTAGCGCCTTGGCTGCGGATCGAGTCGCCGAAATCGTTGTTGAACTTCTGCGCGATGTCGCGCGAGAGCTCGAGATGCTGCTTCTGGTCCTCGCCGACCGGAACGTGGGTGGCGCGGTACAGCAGAATGTCGGCGGCCATCAGCACGGGATAGTCGAACAGGCCAACGGACGCGTTTTCGCGGTCCTTGCCGGCCTTCTCCTTGAACTGGGTCATGCGGCCCAGCCAACCCATGCGCGCGACGCAGTTGAAGATCCAGGCGAGCTCGGCGTGGCCGGAGACCTGGCTCTGGTTGAACACGATATGCTTCTTCGGATCGATGCCGCTCGCGATGAATGCCGCGGTTACCTCGCGGGTGTTGCGCGCGAGCTCGACCGGTCCGCCCCAGACGTCCACCCCTTGCGTGATCGCGTGCATGTCGACGACGCAATAGATGCAGTTGTGGGTTTCCTGCATCTTCACGAAGTTGACGATCGCGCCGAGGTAATTGCCGAGATGCAGATTGCCCGTCGGCTGGACGCCCGAAAAGACCCGTTCAACGAATGCCATGGTAAGTCTTCCTGGAAGGTATTCGGCCGTCGTTTCCAACAGCGGCGCTGCCCCGTCAAGGGTAATTCGATGGCGTCACGCCTCGGACTCGGTCCGGGCCGGGCGCTTCAGCACGTTAGCCGCCTCGCGCCACGAGGCCGCGCCGAGGACCTGCAGGAGCACGCCATAGACGGCGATTCCGGCGGCGATCTGTAGGCCCAGGACGATGAAGCGGATCAGCCCATGCGCCTCGGCGGGCGACAGATCGGTCGTCAGCCAGAGCAGGGCGCCCATGGCAGCGGCGGCGAGCACGATCCGCGGCAGCCGGTTGCGAGCGGCCGCATCGACCGAGAAGCCGAACTCGCTGGTGCCTTTCCGCAGCAGCGAGATCGCGCTGCTCCAGGCGCCGGCCGCGATGCTGGCAGCGATTCCGCTCGCGCCAAGGACGTGTCCGAGCACGACAGCGAGGGCGATCGCGACCACAAAGCCCTTGGCGGTCGCCAGCAGCGGCGTCATCGTGTCGCTGCGGGCATAGTAGGCCGGCGACAGCGCCTTGATCAGCACATGCGCCGGCAGGCCCAGCGCCAGCCACATCAGCGCATGCGCGGTGGCCGTGCTGTCGTCCGCGCCGAATGCGCCATGCTCGAACAGCAGTCGCACGATCGGTTCGGCCAGAACGATCAGGCCGAGCGTCGCGGGCAGCGCCAGCCCGGTCGCCAGTTCCAGCGCGCGCGATTCCGCATGCGCCACGGCGTCACGGTCGCCGCTACGCACCGCGCGCGTCAGCTCCGGCACCAGCACCGTGCCCATGGCGACACCGACGATACCGAGCGGCAGCTCGATCAGGCGGTTGGCGAAATAGAGCCAGGAAACCGCGGAGGGCGTTGCAGAGGCGATGATCGCGCCTGCAACCATCAGCCATTGCGGGCCCGAGCTTGCGATCATGCCCGGGATGGCTTTGGCAAAGAAGGCGCGCATCTCCTGGTCGAAGCTGATCCGCAGCGGCGTCGCCAGTCGCGCGCTTCGCTGCGACAGCAGCATCAGCAATTGCAGCAGTCCGGCCACGCCGACGGTCGCTGCCAGCATCCATGCTGCGGAGCCGGCGTCGGCATGCCAGACGAGCAGCATCGCAATGGCCGCAATCAGCGCGATGTTGAACAGCAGCGGCGAGAATGCCGTGAGTGCAAAGCGCCCCTGCGCATTGAGCAGCCCCATCAGCACCGTGACGGGGCCGGCGAAGGCGAGATAGGGCAGCATCAGCCGCGCGTTCGCGACAGCAAGATCGAGCGTACCGCTGCCGAGAAAACCCGGCGCGATCACCGTGATGATCAGTGGCATCACAAGCGCGATGACGATCGAGATCGCGATCAGCGCCGCGCTGACCGTGCCGAGCACGCGTCCCGCGAAGGCGGAAGCGGCCGCTTCGCCGTCGCGGTCACGGACGCGCAGCCAGGCCGGGATCAGGGCCGTGTTCAGCGCCCCCTCACTGAGCAGCCGCCGCACCACATTGACGAGCTGGAACGCCGCCAGAAACGCATCCGCCACCGCGCCGGTGCCCAACAGAGCGGCAATTATGGAATCACGCGCAAAGCCCAGCAGCCGCGAGGCTAGTGTTCCCGTTGAAACTGTCAGGAAAGAGCGGATCATTGCGCCGACATAATACCGTTGCTTGCCCGGTTGGGGCCGGTCGTGATAGGCCGCGGGCCAGATTTCAGACCGACAGGAAGCGGATTTCCGCGGGTATCGCAATCCGCCAAACAGGATCAAGGTGAATGGCTGACGTGAAATATGAAGTTCTCGGCATCGGTAACGCGCTGTTCGACGTGCTGGTCAAGACCGACGAGGCTTTTCTGGCCAAGCACGGCATGACCAAGGGCAGCATGTCCCTGATCGACGAGGCGCGGGCCGCCGCCATCTACAAGGACATGGGCCCGGCGACCGAAGTCTCGGGCGGCTCGGCCGCCAACACCATCGTCGGCATCGGTAGCCTGGGTGCCCGCGCGGCCTATGTCGGCAAGGTCAAGGACGACCAGATCGGCAAGCTCTATGTCCACGACATCCGCGCTGCCGGCGTCGCCTTCAACACGCCCGCTGCGAAGGATGGCCCTGCGACCGGCTGTTCCTACATCCTGGTCACTGACGACGGCGAGCGCACCATGAACACCTATCTCGGTGCTGCGCAGGATTTGTCGCCCGCCGACATCGATCCGGCCGAGATCGCTGCCGCCGGTATCGTTTATCTCGAGGGCTATCTCTGGGACCCCAAGAACGCCAAGGACGCCTTCGTCAAGGCGGCCCAGATCGCGCATGATGCCAAGCGCAAGGTGGCGCTGACGCTGTCGGATTCGTTCTGCGTCGATCGCTACCGCGACGAATTCTTGGGGCTGATGCGCAACGGCACCGTCGACATCGTGTTCGCCAACGAGTCCGAGCTGCATTCGCTCTACACGACCTCGGACTTTGACACCGCGCTGAAGCAGCTGCGCAACGACGTCAGCCTCGGCGTGGTCACCCGCAGCGAGAAGGGCTGCGTGGTGGTGACGCCGACCGAGGCCGTCGCTGCGCCGGCCTCACCGATCGCGAAGCTGGTGGACACCACCGGCGCCGGTGATCTCTTCGCCGCCGGCTTCCTGTACGGTCTCGCGCGCAACCTTGCGCACAAGCAGTGCGGCGAGCTCGGCGCGCTCGCGGCCGCCGAAGTGATCCAGCACATCGGCGCGCGGCCGCAGGTATCGCTGAAGGAGCTGGCGCAGCAGCGCGGGCTGACGGTTTAAGGCGACGCCGCCTCATTCTCCGCTGTCGTCGCCCGGCTTGACCGGGCGACCCAGTACTCCGAGACCTTAGTGGTTCATCGAGAAGCCGCGGCGTACTGGATTCCCCGCCTTCGCGGGGAATGACAGTCATGCTGTGGCGAGAGCACTCAGCTCACGCCGTCTTCGCCGCCTTCAATCCCAGCCGCTGCTCCACCGCATCGCGCATCACGAATTTCTGGATCTTGCCGGTCACGGTCATCGGAAACTCGTCGACGAACTCCACATAGCGCGGGATCTTGTTGTGCGCGATCTGGCCGTCGCAGAACGCGCGAACCTCTTCGGCCGTCAGCGTCTCGCCCGGCCTGACGCGGATCCAGGCGCAGAGCTCCTCGCCATAGCGGGTGTCTGCCACGCCAAAAATCTGCACGTCCTGAATCTTGGGGTGGCGATACAAAAACTCCTCGATCTCGCGCGGATAGAGGTTCTCGCCGCCGCGGATCACCAGATCCTTGATGCGGCCGACGATGTTGCAATAGCCCTCGTCGTCGATGGTGGCGAGATCGCCGGTGCGCATCCAGCCATTGGCATCGAGCACGTCGGCCGTTTTTTCCTTCTCCTCCCAATAGCCCAGCATGATGCTGTAGCCGCGGGTGCAGAGCTCACCGCGTTCGCCGCGCTTGACGATCCTGCCCTCGAGATCGACGACCTTGACCTCGACATGCGGATGAATCCGTCCGACGGTCGAGACGCGCCGTTCGAGCGGGTCGTTCGTCGCGCTCTGGAAGCTGACCGGACTGGTCTCGGTCATGCCGTAGGCGATGGTGACCTCGCGCATGTTCATCTCGGTGTTGACGCGCTTCATCACTTCGATCGGGCAGGGGGCGCCCGCCATGATGCCGGTGCGCAGCGATGTCAGGTCGAACTTTGGGAATTCGGGGTGATCGAGCTCCGCGATGAACATCGTCGGCACGCCGTACAGCGCCGTGCACTTTTCCTGCTCGACCGCGCGCAGCGTCGCGAGCGGATCGAAACCCTCGCCGGGATAAACCATCGTCGTGCCGAGCGTGACGGAGGCGAGGTTGCCCATCACCATGCCGAAGCAGTGATAGAGCGGCACCGGAATGCAGATGCGATCCTGCTCGGTCAGGTGCATCGCACGTCCCGTGAAATAGCCGTTGTTGAGGATATTGTGGTGCGTCAGCGTCACGCCCTTGGGCGATCCCGTGGTACCGCTGGTGAACTGGATGTTGACGGGATCGTCGAATTGCAATGCAGCGCCGAGTGCAGTGAGCTGCTCGCGATGCTGCGCTCCGCCCATGCGCGCGACCTCTTCGAACGGGATCGTACCTGATGCCGCGGGGCCACCGATCTGGATCACCATCCGCAAGTCCGGCAGTCGCGCTGCGTTGAGTTTTCCGGGCTCGGCGCCGGCCAGTTCCGGCAGCAGCGTGTTGAGCATCTCAATGTAATGACTGGTTTTGAACACGGTCGCCGTGACGATCGCCTTACAGCCGACCTTGCGCAGCGCGAACTCCAGCTCGCTCAAGCGGTAGGCGGGATTGATCGTCACCAGGATCAGGCCGGCCTTGGCGGCGGCGAACTGCGTCAGCGTCCATTCCGGCCGGTTCAGCGACCAGATGCCGATCCGCTGCCCCCGCTCGAGGCCGAGCGCGAGAAAGCCGGCGGCGAGCGCATCGACCCGTTCGGCGAATTCGGTCCAGGTCCATCGCACGCCGTGGCTTGGCGAGACCAGCGCCTCGCGATGGCCCCAGCGCCGCACGGCGCGGTCGAGGCTGCGACCGATGGTTTCGCCGAGCAGCGGCGTGCCCGAGATGCCGCAAACATAGCTGTCGGCTTTGTCTGACAATTCGAAATCCTCTCGTCAAAGAAAGTCAGTGCGATCTTTTTCGGTCGTCATGCCCGGGGCTTGTCCCGCCTACGCGGCCGAAGCCGCTTCGGCGCGGCGAAGGCCCGGGCATCCACGTTCTTCGTGCAGCAAGGTAAGGCGCGGATGGCCGGGACAAGCCCGGCCATGACGTGTGGGGAGAACTCGGCTCGCCCTTAAGCCGCCTTCTTCCCGCTGCCCGCATCGAGCCCGGCATAGACACCACGCTCGAAGCCCGCGAACGTCTCCAGGCACTTTCCATCCGCGAACGGCAACAGCTGCATCAGGATCACGCCGGTGACGTCGCGCGCCGGATCGATCCAGTAATAGGTGTTGGCGAGGCCCGCCCAGGCGAGGCTGCCTGCGCTGCGGCCTTCCGCCGTCTTGGCGGTGTTGATCATGAAGCTGAGGCCCCATTTCTTCGCCTGCTCCGGGTAGAGATCGACGTCGTTGGTGTAGATCGGCGCCGCCGTCGCCAGCTTGGTCATGTTGAGATCGCCCATCTGGTTCTGCCCCATCATGGCGATCGTCTCGGTCTTCAGCACCTGATTGCCGTTGCCGCGGCCCTTGTTCAAGATCATCTGGGTGAACTTGATGTAGTCCGCCGCGGTCGAATAGAGGCCGCCGCCACCCATGTGGAATTCGGGGTTCTGCTCGAGCTCGAACGGAATCGCGCCAAGCTGGCCGTCCTCGCCGCGCGCATGCATGCCGACCAGCCGCTTGCGCATGTCGTCGGTGATCTTGAAGCCGGTGTTGCTCATGCCGAGCGGGGCGAACAGATTATCGCGCAGATATGCGTCAAGCCGCTTGCCGCTGACGGCCTCCACGGCCTTGCCGACGAAATCGATATTGGTGCCGTATTCCCAGCGTGTGCCGGGATCGGTCATGATCGGCGTCTTCAGCGCGGCGTTCTGGCAGGTGGTGATCGGAGGAATCCCGGCCTTCTCCAGATAGACCGCGAGATCTCCGTTCCACATGTTGTAGGCGAAGCCGGCGGTGTGGGTCATGAGCTGGCGCAGCGTGATCGCGCCCTTCGCCGGCCGCAGCTTCGGCTCGCCCTTGGCATCAAAACCTTCGAGCACCTGCGGCTTGGCGAGGTCGGGCAGCACCGAACCGATCGGCGCATCCAGCGACAGCTTGCCCTGCTCGACGAGTTGCATCGCGCCCGCTGAGGTCACCGCCTTCGTCATCGAGGCGATCCAGAACACGCTGTCGTCAGTCATCGCATCGGGCTTGGACAGGTCGCGCTTGCCGAACGCGCCTTGATAGATCACGTCGTTGCCGCTGGCGGCGATCGCGACGACGCCGGGAATCTCCTTGGCGTCGCTCTTCTGGCGCAGGATCTCGTCGATCTGGGCTTTGCTTTGCATACGCGTTTCCTCTGGTTTGATTATTGTTGGAAGCGAATGATTGTCCTCCTGCACGGTCCGCGCGGCAAGCGCGTCCAGATGCCCGCGCCGGTCGCGATGTCGTGACTTGACGGTCCGCGGCGTGCGCAGGACGAGAGAGGGCTGAACTGCAACACTCCGTCACAATCTGCGGTGGATGGCCGCAACTCACCGTGACCGTGGATGGGCTCTGGCGATATGTTTCACGTGTTTGAAGCACTTGAAACATTTTGTGCGTTGCGGCGTTTCCGCACGCGGCCAATCGACGGCCAACGTTAAGACTTGATGCAAATATTGGCGGTTGCTCATGACCGCGAGGGGGACCTCTGATGATTTCGACCTGGAGCGAATGGAAGCGCTATCCCCGTCCCGGACGGGGCGACAATCTCGAGGCGCCGATTTCGCCCGGCATCTACGAGGTCCGGATCGCCGGCACCGGCGCGCTCTATTCGTTCGGCGCCGTCGACAATCTGGCGCAGGCGCTGGCGCTGCTGCCGGTGGGCTCGAAATCTTGGTTCGGCCGCCGCGACACCTCCGACGTTCCCGATCTCGAATACCGGACGTGCGCGACGTCCTCGAAGGCCGACGCCAAGGCAGCCGCCGAGCGCATGATCGGCCGGCGCGAGACGTATATGAGTGGCGCGGCATAACCGCGCCGTTGCCACTTTAACTCCCAGCAGATGTGCGTTGCGGGACGGTGCATTGCGCGCCGTCTGTCCCTATATTCGGGGCCGATCCGATCGCGCCCCGAGGAGTAACGCCATGACCCCGACTGCCGCCGCACGCGCCCCGCAAGCCACGTCCAATCTGCGCGACCGGTTGAAGGATCCGTCGTTGCTGAAGGAGGCCTGCTACATCGACGGCGCCTGGGTCGGCTCGCCGGTCTTCGCGGTGAATAATCCGGCGACCGGTGTCGAGCTCGCGAAGGTTCCGCAGCTCGGTGCGGACGATACGACCAAGGCGGTCGAGGCCGCCGAGCGCGCCTTTCCCGCCTGGGCCAAGCACACCGCCAAGCAGCGCTCCAACATCCTGCGCAAATGGTTCGAGCTGATCATCGCCAACCGCGAGGATCTCGCGCTGATCCTCACCTCCGAGCAGGGCAAGCCGCTCTCCGAGGCGCTCGGCGAGGTCGATATCGGTGCCGCCTATATCGAGTTCTTCGCCGAGGAAGCCCGTCGCGTCTATGGCGAGACCATCCCGACGCAGCGGCCCGATGCGCGCCTGCTCGCGATCAAGCAGCCGATCGGCGTCTGCGGCGCGATCACGCCGTGGAATTTCCCGAACTCGATGATTACCCGCAAGGTTTCGCCGGCGCTGGCGGCCGGCTGCACCGTGGTGCTGAAGCCCGCCAATGAGACGCCGCTCTCGGCGCTGGCGCTGGCCGTGCTCGCCGAGAAGGCCGGCGTGCCCAAGGGCGTGCTCAACATCATCACCGGTGACGCGCCGCCGATCGGCAAAGTGCTGTGCGAGCATCCGGCGGTGCGCTTCGTCGGCTTCACCGGCTCGACCGCGGTCGGCAAGATCCTCTACCAGCAGGCCTCCGTCGGGGTGAAACGGCTCGGCCTCGAGCTCGGCGGCAATGCGCCGTTCGTGGTGTTCGACGACGCCGACATCGATGCCGCGGTCGAAGGCGCGATCGTCTCGAAATACCGCAACATGGGTCAGACCTGCGTCTGCGCCAACCGCATCTACGCCCAGGACAAGATTTACGACGAGTTCGTGCAGAAGCTCTCGAAGAAGGTCGCGGCGATGAAGATCGGCGATGGCACCGAGAGCGGCGTCACGCAGGGCCCGCTGATCAATTTGAAAGCGGTCGACAAGGTCGAGCGCCACATCGCGGACGCCGTCAAGCGCGGCGCCAAGGTTGTCACCGGCGGCAAGCGCAGCGAGCTCGGACGCTCCTTCTTCGAGCCGACGGTGCTTGCCGACGTCAAGCCGGACTCGCTGGTGGCGCGGGAAGAAACGTTTGGCCCGCTCGCGCCGGTGATCCGCTTCAAGGACGAAGCCGATGTCATCGCGATGTGCAACGCCTCGCCGTTTGGCCTGGCTTCATACTTCTACTCCCGCGATCTCGGCCGCGTCTGGCGCGTCGCCGAAGCGCTGGAATCCGGCATGGTCGGCGTCAACACCGGTCTCATCACCACGGAAGTCGCGCCCTTCGGCGGCGTCAAGGAAAGCGGCCTTGGCCGCGAAGGCTCGCGTCACGGCATGGAAGAATATGTCGAGATCAAATACGTGATGATGGCGGGGGTGTAGGCCCAGCGTTTATTGGGACACGCGCCGATGGTGTCTAAGAGGTCGGCTGGTGGCAGACGCCAGCTACAGCCGATCTCGGCCCGCAACCCTCGAATCCCCGATGCCGTTGGTCAAGGTGGGCTGAGCCAGGGACTGTCCACATCGGCGACGATGCTCTTCGCCCAATCTATGAATACCCGCACTTGAGGCGCCAGATGCTCGCGTGCCGGAAACATGATCGACAGCGGGCGATGGACGGGCCGCAACTTCGGGAGGACTCGCACGAGCTCTCCACTGTTCAAGTAGTCTTTGACGACGCAACCGGGCACCTGGATGAGCCCCATGCCGGCGAGAGCGCACGCAATGAAGGCCTCCGTGTCGTTCACGAGTATACCGGTTTTAAGGCGAAGTTCGCACTCGTCAGTCCCCCGCGGGAGGCGCCAAGGTATGGCGATATGGCCCCTGCCTGAGAAATAGTTGACCGCGAGATGTCCACGCAGGTCCTCGACAGTTTCCGGAATGCCGAACCTGTCGAGGTAAACCGGTGATGCGCAGATCAGCATGGCCATCTTGGCGAGAACGCGCCCGACAAGACTGCTGACCGGCAGGTCGCCTATCCTCAGGACACAATCGACACCCTCCGCGATCAGATCGACCGGCTGATCGCTGACGCCAAGAATGAGATCGATGTCCGGGTATTTCGCCTGGAAGTCCGGAAGATTGGGAATGATCAGCGGTTTCGCGATCGCGACCGGGATATCGACCCGCAGGCGTCCTTTCGGAGCGTCGCCCACGCCGCCAAACAGGTTACGTGCCTGGCCGACCTCGTTCAATATTGCGACCGAGCGATCATAGAACAGCCGCCCTTCACTCGTCAGAGAGGTCTGGCGCGTCGTTCGATGCAACAGCCTTGCGCCGATCGACTCTTCCAGTTCGTTCACGGCGTTCGTTACCGTCGGACGGGTCGCGCGAAGGGCCTCGGCTGCCCGCGTGAAGCTCCTGTTCTCCGCCACGGCCACGAAGACCCTCAATTGCTGCAGGAAATCCACGCGTCTTCTCCGTCCGGGTCAATCGAGCCCGTCCTTAATTGTTGTCAAATGGTATAACAATCAAGTTCGAATTTCATCGCTTCTGACGAACAAAGGGGGAAGCTATTTCCGAAGCCGCCGAATAATCCGGAGAGACAGCAGATGGCGCGCGTCGTTCGCTTTCACGAATATGGTGATGCCGACGTTCTCAAGATCGAGGACGTCGATGTCGCGGCTCCCGATGCTGACGAAGTCCAGATCGAAGTGCGGGCGATCGGGCTCAATCGCGCCGAAGTGATGTTTCGCCGCAACGCCTATGTCCAACAGACACAGTTGCCCAGCCGATTGGGCTACGAAGCGGCTGGTGTCGTCAAAACGGTTGGCGCGTCGGTGCGCGATTTCCGTCCGGGCCAGTCGGTGAGTGTCATTCCGACCGAAGACATGGCGCGATGGGGCACATACGGCGAAGTCATCAATATTCCGGCGCGCCATTTGGTGGTGCATCCCCAAAACCTCACCTTTGAGCAAGCCGCTGCGTCATGGATGAAATACGTCACCGCGTGGGGCGCGCTGATCGAGCAGGCGAAGTTGAAGGCGGACGACTATTTGGTCGTAACGGCGGCATCCAGCAGCGTCGGGACTGCGGCGTTTCAGATCGCGCGTGCGGTGGGAGCGACGGTCATCGCGACGACGCGGACCAGCGCGAAGAGCAAGGCTCTGTTGGATGCAGGTGCCCATCACGTCGTCGCAACCGCCGAAGAGGATCTCGTCGCGAGGGTGATGGAGATCACGAGCGGCAAGGGAGCGCGCGTCATATTCGATCCGATCGGCGGCCCCGCCATCGAGCAGTTGACGCAAGTGATGTCTCATCGGGGAATTTTGCTCGAGTACGGCGCCTTGAGCCCGGACATTGGCGCGTTCCCTCAATTCGCCGTGCTTGGGAAGAGCCTGACGATCAAGGGATATTTGTACAACGAAGTCGTGCATGACGACGCAGCGTTGGCGCGTGCGAAGGCGTTCATCTTGGAAGGCCTTTCATCCGGGAAGCTGAAGCCGCTGATCTCCCGAAGCTTCAAGTTCGAACAGATCCAGGAGGCGACGCGCTTCCTGGAGTCGAACGAGCAGATCGGAAAGATCGTCGTCACTGTTTGAGACGCGCAACGCAGTTAAGGGTGATGGAATGACGAACTCGAACCACTGGCAGGCCCCCGGACTGAACCGGCGGAAGATCGGCGACTATGTCGTCACCGCTATCGTCGACGGCATCGTAGCCGTCCCGTTCGACCTCCTGTCCGGGATGGGACCCGATGAGGCGATGAGCATGACGGTGGCGGCGGGACGTCCGTCGTCGTCTGCGATGACCGTCAGCACCTATCTGATCGAAGGAAAAGGCCGGACCATATTGGTGGATGGCGGTGGCGGCGGCATCAACGGTTGGGGAGGGCGACTGCACGCGTCGCTTGCCGCTGCCAATTTGAACCCGCTCGCAATCGACCAGATCCTCCTGACCCACGCCCATCCGGATCACATCGGAGGTCTCGTCGGGGCCTTGCCGTCGGCGCCTCAGTTTCCGAACGCCGAGATCGTGATGCATGACGCCGAATTCGCCTTCTGGACGGATGACGCGAACCTCAATCAGGCCCCGGATCCGGTTAAGCCGTTCTTTCACGCCGCCCGTACCGTATTCGAGGCATATGGCGCCCGGCGGCGGACGGTCAGCGCAGGGCAAGTCGCGCCCGGCATAGAGATCGAACATCTACCCGGCCACACCCCGGGGCATAGCGGCTATCGGATCGATGGCGGCGGGGCGTCCCTGCTCATCTGGGGTGACATTGTTCATTATCCGGATATCCAGGTGTCCCGGCCCGAAGTGACGATTGCGTTCGATGCGGATCCGCAGTCGGCCGCAGAGACGCGAAGGAAGATGCTGGAAAGAGTGTCCGCGACCGGAGAACTCGTCGCAGGCATGCACCTGAATTTCCCCGGGTTCGCGAGGCTGTCGAAGCAAGGACAGTCGTTCGAGATCCGCCATGAGCCCTGGTCTGCGGAGCTGATCTGACGCGAGACGTATCCGTCACGGTCGTCGCTCAAATTTCGTAGCCCGGATGGAGCGAAGCGTAATCCGGGGCCTCTGTCGCTTGTGGCACGATCCCGGATTGCGCTGCGCTCCATCCGGGCTACGGGTTCATCACCGCCGCAGCACCGCAATCGTCCTGTTCGCGAATGTCAGCCGCTCGGCCATGACCGATACAAAGTAGGTCAGCAGCTTGTGGCTGAGCGCGGGGTCCTCGTCCCTGATGGCGTCGAACTGGTGCGTGTTGAGCACGTAGAGCACGCTGGCGACCTCGGCCTGGATCGTCGCGCTGCGCGGCGTGTTCGACACCAGTCCCATCTCGCCGATCGTGGTGTAGCGCCCCAGGCTGCGTACGCGCGTGGTGCGGTCGTCGTCCGCGGGGACCATGATGCCGACGCGGCCGTCGAGGATGAAATGCATGGAATCGGCGGGGTCGCCGGCCTGCACGATGATGTCGCCGGCCTCGACCTCGAGGCGCTGGCAGCGGTGGATCAGCGCGTCGGCGTCGGCCTCGCTGTCGAGTATCCCTGTGAACCAGTCGCGCAGGCTGGCTTCTTCCTGCTCCCGCCCCTGATGCTGCGAGATGATCTCGTTCTCGCACCATTCCAGCGCATGATCGAGCTCGCCGATGATGGTGACGCCCTCGCCGATGAAGTCGCTGGAGCGCAGCACCTTCTCGGCCGCCGCCGACAGGTGCACCAGGATCAGCTCGACGCCGAGATCATGCGCGCTGCGCTTGATCTGGGCGAAGCTGTAGGCGGCCGAGGAATCGACGCCGGTGACGAGCTTGAAGTCGAACAGCAGATAGCGGCACTCCGGGCGCTCCTGGAGCAGCTGCTTGACGTGCTGGTAGAGCCGGTTGGCGGAGCCGAAGAACAGATAACTCTGGAGGTTGAGGCCCTGGATGTTGCCGCCATGGGCCAGCAGCACGTCCTGGTCGTCGCGCGAGCGGTCGAGCGAGGAACGATATTCCGAGCCGTCGAAACTGTATTTGATCGACTCCACCCGTGCGGCGCTGAACGCAAACGTCGCGCAGCCGATGATCACGCCGATCAGGATGCCCGGCACGAAGCCCCAGGCGACGATGATCGCGATGATGGCGATCAGGGACAGATATTCGAGCTTCGAGAGCCGCTTGCGCGACTCGATGATCCATTTGTGGAGCTGGTCGGCGCCGAGATAGAGCAGAAGGCCGCCGATGACGAATTTCGGGATGAAGCCGAGCAGATCGGGCGCGACGGCAAGCATCAGCAGGGACAGTGCCGCGACGGTAAGGCCGGATAGGCGCCCGCGGCCGCCGCTGGAGAAATTGAGGATCGAGCGGCTGATCGAGCTGCAGCCGGCATAGCCACCCAGCATGCCGGTCAGGATATTGGCGGCGCCGGTGACGTTCAGCTCGCGCTCCAGATTGGCCTCGCGATGCACGGCAACTTCGATGCCGGTGGTGTTGAACAGCGTGCTCGAGGCCGTGACGAAGATGACGGCAACCACGTTGCCGAGCAGGTCCGGTACGGCAAACCAGGGATAGCGGGCGAGATCGTCGGTGTGCCAGGGCAGCATGAAGACCGCCTGCGGTGGCGGCTGAAACGTCCAGCCCAGGGCGCGAGCGTGATCGAATGAAACGCCGGTGATCCAGAACGCCAGATGCGCCGTGAGCACGCCGCCGACCAGGATGATCGGCAGTCCGAACGGGCTGCGCGAGCGATGCCAGGTCAGGTACAGCACCAGCGCCATCGCGCAGGCGGCGCCCAGCTCCAGCAATGTGGTGCCGTTGGTGAAGTGCGGCAGCGTCGTGAACTGGAGCGGGTGGTTGGTGATCACCCGCACCGCGCCCAGGGCGATGAGAAGTCCGGTGGCGCCGAGGAAGCCGCCGACGACGGGATAGGGCACGTAGCGGATGGCGCGGCCCAGCCGTGTCAGGCCCAATCCGCACAGCACCAATCCCGTCAGCACCGTCGACAGGCCGAGCGTGATCAGAACCGGCGAGAGCAGCGGTGCCGACAGGTTCGCCGTCTCGAGGCGTTCGACCACCGAGGCTGCCAGAATTCCTGTCACCGCCGCGGTCGAGCTGTCGGGAGCACCAATTGCGAAGGGCAGGGAGCTGCCGAGGCCGATGACGACCGCAAGCACCGCGGAACTGACGAACGTCGCCGTGATTCCGTAGGACAGGTAAGGCGAGAGCGGCCCGGCGAAGATCAGCAGCGAATAGGACAGCCCGAAAGTGACGGTCAGGACGCTGGCCGCCGTTCCGCCCAATATATCATTCAACGCACGCTTGAGGGCCGGATTGAATCGCGAAGCCGGACTGAGAATAATTGCTGGATCGGTCACGCCGTTGCGCTCGCCCCTGAAAAGTCCCGTCCCGAGACGTAGACGAGTACGGACTTAGCGCAACTGGATTCTTGTAGATGTGAAATATCCGACAGTTTTGCGGTGAGGATCTCCGTTCACGACGTGTGAATGGTCAACCATATGGTGGACAGAAAAAACGAAGCCTCCACACTCACCGCTGTCATTCCCCGCGCAAGCGGGGAATCCAGTACGCCGCGGCTTCTCGGTGAATCACAGGCGTCTCGGAGTACTGGATCGCCCGGTCAAGCCGGGCGACGACGGTCGAGGCTGGGCGAGTCTGTCTCCCCATCGTCATTGCGAGCGCAGCGAAGCAATCCAGAATCCCTCAGCGGAAAGACCATGGATTGCTTCGCTTCGCTCGCAATGACGGAGCGAGACGAAACAGCCGGCTTAGATCTTCAGCTCTTTCCCCGTCACGCGCCTGTAAGCTTCGAGATAGCGCTTGCTGGTTGCGTCCACGACGCTGGCGGGCAGCGGGGGCGGTGGCGCGTCGCCGTTCCAGCGGCCGGCGTGGCGCTCGACGTCGAGATAATCGCGCAAAGGCTGCTTGTCGAAGCTCGCCTGCGGCTGGCCGGGCTTGTAGGCATCGACCGCCCAGAAGCGCGAAGAATCCGGCGTCATGACTTCGTCGATCAGGATGATACGGCCGTCCTTGTCGCGGCCAAACTCGAACTTGGTGTCGGCGATGATGATGCCCTGCTCGCGGGCGAGCTCCTCGCCGAGCGTATAGACCGCGCGCGTCATGCTCTCGAGCGTGTAGGCGACCTCGTCGCCGACGACTTCGCGCATCTTCGCGATGGTGATGTTCTCGTCATGGCCGGTCTCGGCCTTGGTCGCCGGGCTGAAGATCGAAGGCTCCAGCTTCTCGCTCTCGACGAGGCCCGCCTTCAGCTTCTCGCCGGCCAGCGTGCCGCTGGCGACATATTCCTTCCAGGCGGAGCCCGAGAGATAGCCGCGGATCACGCATTCGATCGGGAAGACGGTGGTGCGGCGCGACAGCATGGCGCGGCCGAGGATCTCGGCGCGATGCGGCTTCAAGGCCGGCACGGCGGCAATGATCTCGTCGGCGTCGGCGCTGATCATGTGATGCGGCACCACGCCTTCGAGCTCGTTGAACCAGAATGCGCTGATTTGGGTCAGCACCGCGCCCTTCATCGGGATGGTCTCGCCCATCACGACGTCGAAGGCGCTGATGCGGTCGGTGGTGACCAGCAGCAGGCGGCCGTCGTCGACGGCGTAGATATCGCGCACCTTGCCGCGTCCGATCTTGGGCAGGGGCAGGTCGCTGGAGAGCATGGCGGTCATCGGCAGGGCCTTCGCAGACAAGTCCATCGGACAGGAGATTCGGGCCGCACTGGATGGTACGGCCTAAATCGGGATAGCCTATTCCGGCAGCGGAATGAACTCATGTTCCTGCGGAACTGCGGCGAAGCGGCCGGTTTTCCAGTCCTGCTTGGCCTGCTCGATCCGCTCCTTGCTGGAGGAGACGAAATTCCACCAGATGTGGCGCGGGCCTTCCAATGCATCGCCACCGAGAAACATCATGCGCGTCGCCTTCAGCGCCTTCACGGTGATGCGGTCGCCGGGCCGGAAGATCAGCAGCCGCGGTCCCTCGTACCGCTCGGTCGCGATCTCGACCTCGCCGTCGACGACATAGATCGCGCGCTCCTCATGGTCGGGGTCGAGCGGCACGCTGGCGCCCGCGACCGCGGTGACCTCGGTGTAGAACCAGGGCGAGACCATCGTCACCGGCGAGGTGATGCCGAAGGCGGAGCCCGCGATCACCCGCGCGGTAAAATCGCGCTCGGAAATCATCGGCAGATCGCCGGCGCCGTAATGCTGAAACGACGGCGCGATCTCCTCGGATCCGGCCGGCAGCGCGATCCAGCTTTGCAGGCCCAGCATCTGCTGGCCCGAGGCGCGCTGCGCGTCCGGGGTGCGCTCGGAATGGGCGATGCCGCGGCCGGCGGTCATCAAGTTCATCGCGCCGGGCGCGATCTCCTGGACGTTACCCTCGCTGTCGCGATGCATGATCGAGCCGTCGAACAGATAGGTGACAGTGGCAAGCCCGATGTGCGGATGCGGCCGCACGTCCATGCCCTTGCCGGAGACGAACTGCACCGGGCCGAAATGATCGAAGAAGATGAAGGGCCCGACCATCTGCCGCCTGCCATGCGGCAGCGCGCGCCGCACCACGAATCCGTCGCCGAGGTCGCGGGTGCGCGGCACGATGACGAGATCGAGCGCGTCGCAGGACATGGGATCGCCGAGCACGGGATCATTCGAGGGTTGCCAGCTCATGGTGGTCTCCTGTTTCTTGCTGGTATGATCGTAACAGAACAATGTTGGGAACGGGAGAAGACCGATGATCCCACCGCTCAAGCCAGGCGCCAGGCTGCTCGAGGTCACAGGCCCCAGAATCGAGACGGAACATTTGATCCTGCGGCCATGGTGCGCGGGCGATATTGCACCGAACGCCGCGATGCTGTCCGATCCCGGCACCGCCCGCTTCATCGCCGCCGACGGCAAGCCGGTCACGACCGAGATTGCCGGCTGGCGTAACGCAGCCGTGATCTCCGGGCACTGGGCGCTCCACGGCTTCGGCATGTTTGCTGTCGAGGAGAAATCGAGCGGCAGCTACATCGGGCGGGTTGGTCCGTGGTGCCCGCCGGGCTGGCCCGGCTTCGAGGTCGGTTGGGGCATCGCCAGGGAATTTCGCGGCAGAGGTTATGCGGTGGAAGCGGCCAGCGCATCGATCGACTGGGTGTTCGACAGCTTTGAGATCGACGAGATCATGCACTGTATCGAGAGCACGAATACGCCGTCGCAGGGCGTGGCGCGCAGCCTGGGAGCCCGGAAGGAGCGAGAGATCGATCTGTTCGGCAAGCCGGCCGACGCCTGGATCACGTCGCGCGCCGCATGGACCCGGCGAAATTGAATCGGTTTTTGATCTGAATTAGGTTCGCGTCACGCGCGTGCGTGCGCGATCGGGTCGACCGGATGCTGCTTGCCAATCTCGAACTTGCCTTTCGCGCCGGCGCCGTGGCGCTGCTGTTGGTGTTGGCGGCATCGTTGTTCTCGGACTTCCGCAACGTGCTGGCGGCTCGCCTCGGCGCAGCCTTCGCGCTCGGCTCGGCCGCGCATGCGGTGAGCTATTCGGTCGGCGTGACGTCGCTGGTGCCGGCCTGGCATGCGCCGCTGATCGCACTGTCGACCGGCAATATCGTGGTGTTCTGGCTGTTCACGCGCGCGCTGTTCGACGACGATTTTCGCCTGCGTTGGTGGCATGGGTTGATTTGGGCTCTGGTGACAGCGTTCAGCTTCGCCGGGTGCGTCTGGATCGCGCCGGGCGGCCATGTGCGGTTCTCTGTCACCGTGGTGAACCTGATCGTGCTCGGCTTCATCGCGCTCGCGGTGGGGCAGACGATCGCTTCGTGGCCGGCCGATCTGGTCGAGCGCCGGCGGCGTGCCCGCGTCTTCATCGTCTGCGCCGCCGCGCTCTATGGCGGACTGAACGCGCTGCTCCAGATTGCCGTCGCCGGCAGCGACGTCGGCGATGCCGCCAACACCATCAATGCCGGCGTGCTGGCCTGCGTCGTCGCGGCCATCGCCTACGCGATGATGCGTGTCGATGGCGCCGACCTGTTTCCGGCGAATGCCGGAATCACGCCAGCGGTCATTCTAAGCCATCCGGCAGCCACCGATGAATCCGCCGATCAGAAGCTGATCGATGCCCTGATGCGGCTGATGGCGGACGAGCGGATCTATCGCCAGGAAAACATCACCATCGGCGCGCTGGCGGGCCGGCTGAAAATTCCCGAATACCGGCTGCGCCGGCTGATCAACCAGCGGCTCGGTTACCGCAATTTCAATGTGTTCCTGAACAACCACCGGATCGAGGAAGCCAAGGCCGCGCTCGCCGATCCCGCGCAGGCCGAGGTCCCCGTCATCACCATCGCGATGGACGCCGGCTTCCAGTCGCTCGGTCCCTTCAACCGGGCCTTCAAGGCGGTGACGGGCGTGACGCCGACGGAATACCGCCGGCTGAAGGTGAGTGCGGCGTAAGTTCTAACCCTTTCTAATCACGCCGAAATTCCAGAATCGACCAGCCCGGTTCAGTTTCAGCCAGTCCATTTTCCAAATCCGGCGAGCACTCCTCAGCCCGCTCCGGCTTCCTGCCCGGCACACGTCCCCCGACGCCGGAGAAAGCCCGTGACCCGCCGCCGCAAGATCATCCTCCTCACCACCGCCGTCGCCTGTATCGGCCTCGCATTCGGCGCGGCGCGCGCGCGCAACGCGCCGCAGGTCGCCACCGGCTTCCTCGCCGACATCCTCTGCGCCGAGACATTTGTCTCCGGCCTCGATCCGCAGCGCACCTTCACCGAGACCACCGACGCGATGCCCGGGACTAACCTGATCACCTGGGCGATGGACTACCGGATCGACCGGCTGCGCAAGGACGTCACCGTGACGCTGTTCGGCCTCGGCCGCAGCCATGCCGTCTATCGCGACGGGCTGGGCTGCACGCTCGAGCACGGCGCTGATATCGCCGACGTCGCGCCGCCGGCCGACGACAAGCAGCCCGCATTGCTCCCCGAGATCGCGGGGCCTTCAACCGTGCCGCCGCAAAGCGAGGGGCTATCAGCCGCACTCGATCGCGCCTTCGCCGAACCCGCGCAGCCGCCCACCCGCCGCACCCGCACCATCGTCGTCATGAAGTCGGGCCGCGTCATCGCCGAGCGTTATGCGGATGGTGTTGGGCCCGAGACGCCGCTGCTCGGCTTCTCCATGACGAAGTCGGTGATCTCGGCGCTAACAGGCATTCTCGTGCGTCAGGGCAAGCTCAAGCTCGACGGGCCCGCGCCTGTCGCCGCCTGGACAAATCCGGACGATCCCCGCCACGCCATCACCGTCGACCAGCTGCTGCGGCACACCGCGGGCCTCGCGCTCGGCAGCTCGCTGCAGGCTTCGCTCGGCTCCGCCTTCGAACCGGTCAATCGCATGAAATTCATCGAGGACGACATGGCTGCCTATACCGCGAGCATGCCGCTTGCGACCGCGCCGGGCACGGTGTGGAATTATCACGACGGCAACACCATCATGCTCGCGCACCTGATCCGCAACGCCGCCGGCGGCAACCCCGCTGACGCGCTGCGCTTCGCGCGCCGCGAATTGTTCGCGCCGCTCGGCATGCGCCACGTCACGCTCCAGCTCGACGGCGCCGGCACGATCGAGGGATCGAGCGAGATGCTGGCCTCCGCGCGCGACTGGGCCCGCTTCGGTCAGCTCTATCTCAATGACGGCGTCGCCGGCGGCAAGCGTATCCTCCCCGAGGGCTGGGTGAATTACGCGGCGTCAGCCACGCCGAATGCCTGGGTCGGCATTGGCGCCGGCTTCTGGACCAACCAGGGCGACAGTTTTGGCGCGAATTTCCGCGTGGAGCACGGCTGGCCCCGCGATGCGTTCTTCGCCAAGGGTACGATCGGGCAGTACACGATCATCATTCCCTCGGAACGGCTTGTGATCGTGCGGTTGGGCCGCTCGCCGAACTGGCCACCGGAAGCGGACGGCGTGTTCGATCTGGTACGGGATGTGGTGGCAGCCACGCGCGAGAAGGGGAAAATGGCGGGGGTGGATTGAGCTGCGAGCTCCTCTTCCCTTCTCCCCTTGTGGGAGAAGGTGGCGCGAAGCGCCGGATGAGGGGTCTCTATCCGCGAATTAGACCGCTAGAGAGTCGCGCGCGGAGAGAACCACTCACCCGGCTGCGCTTCGCGCATCCACCCTCTCCCACAAGGGGCGGGGGTGCACCGTCTGCGCGGAGGGAATCTCCTACCGCCCCAGCTCGGTGGCCTTCGCCACGCGGTCGAACCGCTCCAGCGTCATGATCGCGTCGGCAAACTTCTCCGCGCGCGCGTTCAGCACCGGGCGCGCCAGCGTCAGAAACTTCTGCTGCATCGCCTGCGCATCGGGGAACGAATTCGGCTCGCCCGAGGGATCAGCATAGAGCCGCTCATGCACGCCATCGTCCGTCGTGATGCTGACGCGCGCGCCGAACGGATGGGTGCGGCCGACCTCGAGGCGGTCGTCCTGCACCACGTCGAACTTGTCCGCGAGCGCATCGATGGCGGCGTCGCCAAGGCGGTTGTAGTCGTCCCAGCCGAACGAGCCCTGGTCGAGCGCGAGCGCGCCGGTGAAGAACATCGAGAACTGGCCGCCGACGATCGAGGTCGGATGCCGCTTGGTCGCGGCATCGCCGGTCAGGGTGATGCCGTTCCGATGCAAGCCGATCTCGACGCGCTTGACCTGATCTGGCGTCAGATTGTGCTCGCGCCGCATCGCGATCAGCGCGTCGATCGCCGCATGGGTGTAGCGGCAGCTCGGATACGGTTTGACGCCGATCTTCATCGTCTCATAGGTCTTGCCGAGTTCGGCCACCGCCTTGTCGGGATGCGCATCGTCGGTGTAGCCGGCGAGCAGGCCGTGCTTGCCCTCGACCGATTCCGTCGCGCCGACGAAATCGTTGCGCGCCAGCGTCGCGGCGATCACGCCGTTCATCGCGGCGGCGCCGACCTGGTAGCGCTTGTTCCAGGCGCCGTTGACCAGGAATTGCAGCGAGCCCGCGGCCTGGCTGCCGGAGACGCCGAACGCGGCGATGATCTGCTGCTCGGACAGGCCGAACAATTTGCCGGCCGCAGCCGCCGCGCCATAGGTGCCGGCGGTCGCGGTCGGATGGAAGCCGCGCGCATAATGCGAGGTCGGGTCGAGCGCGTTGCCGAGCCGGCAGCAGACCTCATAGCCCGCCACGATCGCGGTCAGCACGTCGCGGCCCGATGCGCCGACCATCTCGCCGACGGCGAAGGCGGCCGGAACCACCGGCGCGCTCGGATGCAGCGAGGAATCGGCGTGGGTATCGTCGAAGTCGAGGGAATGGCCGAGCGCGCCGTTGAGGAGGGCGGCGACCGCCGGTGTCCAGGTCTTGCTGTCGCCGAACACGGTGGACTCGCCCTTGGTGTCGAGCGCGAGCGCTTTCAGCATCTTCAGGATCGAGGGGGTGGATTCCGCCTCGCTGCGGGCCCGGATGGCGCTGCCGAGGAAGTCCAGCGTCAGCACCTTGGCGCGATCCAGCACCTCCGCCGGAATATCCTGGTATTTCAGATTGACGACATAGGCGGCGAGCGTTGCGGTTTCGTGAGCCATCGTGTTTCCTCGTTTTGGCGCGCAAGTTAGGCGGGCTGATTTGGCCTTTCAAGCGGCCTTGGGGCCGCGGGCATCAGCCATGCTTTTGCCTAGCTGCAAAAGGATCGGGACGTCTGACGATGGCATTTGCAAAACAGCTGTTCGACCGGATCCGATCACGGCGGACGCAACTCGGATTGGCGATCCGGGTCACGGTGGCCGCAGTGGCGGCCTATGCGATCGCCACCGCGCTGCATCTGCTATTGCCGCTCTGGGCCGTCCTGACCTCGCTGATCGTGACCCAGATGAGCGTCGGCCGCTCGTTGAAGGCGACGCGCGATTACGTGCTCGGCACCATCGGCGGCGCCCTCTATGGCGGCGCCATCGCGATCCTGCTCCCTTATTCGACCGAGGCGGGCCTGTTGGGGCTACTGGTGCTGGCGGTCGCGCCACTCGCCTTCGTGGCCGCGATCAATCCGAGCCTCAACGCGGCGACAGTGACGGCGATCATCGTATTGCTGGTTCCGACCATGCATCATTCCGATCCCCTGGCGTCGGCGATCGACCGCGTCAGCGAGGTCGGGGTCGGCGCCATCACTGGCCTGCTGGTCTCATTCCTGGTGCTACCGTCGCGCGCCGTGCGGCAGATCCGCGCCAGCGCGGCCACGCTGCTCGAGCTGATCGCGGATGCCTTCACAGAACTGCTCGCGGGGCTCACGCGCGGCCGCGACAACGACGCGCTGCACCGGATCCAGGACGGCATCGGCACGGCAATGGTGGGCATGAATGCCATCGGCGCCGAAGCCGAGCGTGAGCGCTCCGCGCGACTGTTGAGCGGGCCCGACACCGGCCCGCTGCTGCGCACCGTGCTGCGGCTGCGCCATGACGTCGTGATGATCGGTCGTGCCACGGTGGTGCCGCTGCCGGCCGAGGTGCAGATGCGGCTTGCAGCCCCGCTGACGGAAGTCTCGACCGTGATCGCGCGATTCCTTCGCTCCGCCGCTGCTGCCTTGCGCGAGGGCGTCGGCGCGCCGGCGATCCATCCGGTCCACGTCGCGCTCCAGCATTATGCCGAGGCCGTCGCCGCCGTCCGTCATGACGGCCTGATCCGCGGCCAGCCCGGCGACACCGCCGAGCGCTTCTTCGCGATCGGCTTCTCGCTGGAGCAGATGCACCAGAACCTCTGCGATCTCGATCGCGTCGTCGGCGAATGGTCGGAAGCCTCGACCGACAAGTCCGCGCGCGTGGCGGAGTGAGCCAGAGCGTTTTCGAGCGAAGTGGTTGCCGGTTCGCGTCAAGAAAACGCGTCAGAATAAGATTCTACAGATCGAAGAACGCCAGCTGCGCCGCGTCGCGCCGCTCGATGCCATCCGTCAGCGCCTTCAACGCAACGTCAAAACTCGGCTGCTGTTGCTCCAGCTCCCACGCGCCGTCATGGTCCCACTGAAAGCACTGGCCATAGCGCTCGCCGGGCTCGACATGGAGCAGCAGGCAGCGGCTGAGCTGCGACGGCTCGGCAACCGGCACCAGATGTTTCAGCGAGACGCCGTATTCCTGACGGAAATAGGCGCAGGCCTCTTCGAACTCGTCCTCGGAATGGGCAATGAAGTCCAGGACATTGCGAAGCTGCGTGGCGAGTTCGTCAGGCGCATAGAAGCGAGCTCGGAGGATGATTCAGGCAGCCGCACCAGCAATTCGGTCTCGCCGCGCGTCAGCAGGAACTTGCGATAGTCATCGGGCAATCGGACGCCGAGCACCTGCTCAACTTTGCTCACATCCGCTTCGCTCGCCGGCGTACCGGGTTTCCAGCGCCAGCCTTTGCTTGATGTTCCCGCCTTGCGCTGGGCCTCGTAGTCCTCATAGCCGGGAAACGCCATGATGTCCTCATAGCCGCCGAACCGCGACCATTGAAAGGCGTCGTCAAAGGCCTCTTCCCGCCGCTCGGGAAAATAGCCGCAGAGCAGCTCGGCGCGCTTGAGGATGCGCGTGTGGTTCGGCGCGGTCTTGCAAAGATGCTCGATCGTCTTCAGCGCGGCGTCAGGATTGTCGGCCTGAAGATAGACGTCGCTCAACAATTCCAGGATGCGCCCCTCGAGGTCGTTCTCATAGATGGACCACGCATAATGCGGCTGCCCGGCAGCGCGCCGCGCAACGAGCGTATCGCGCGCCTGTTCGGCAAGGCGTACCGCCTGTGCGAGATCTTCACCGGCGACCTTGCCGCAGCGAGCGGCGTGCCAGAGATACAGCGGCTCGTGCTCGGCCGGCGTGCCCTTGAGCACGTCGAGCTGCGCGGCCTGCTCGGCCATCGGCGCGCTGAGCGCCAGGATCATCAGCTCATCGAGCCCCTTCTGCCAGTCCGGCTTGGCTCGCGGATTGGGCCCGAGGTCGCGCAGCGTGTAGTTGGTATGGTCCGTCTCGACATAGCCGGCCGCGACCAGCTTGGCGACATGGCGGCGGAAAGCCGCTGCGGCGTCGGCGATGCCGGAGAATTCCTTGCGCAGAAATTTGTCCGCGTCGCGATCGCCCTTCCAGTTCATATGAACGCCGATCACCATGGGATCGCTGCCCGGGACCAGCATCAATTCGCGATCGTCATCGCCGGGCGCGCGGTGGAAGAACTTTGCCAGATACATGCGACCCTCCGAACGCGCCGCCGGGATCGGGGCGCCACGTCTCAGTCGCAGTTTCAGGGAAACCGGTTCATGCCGGCAGGCAAGAGCGTTTTCGAGCGAAGTGGATAGCGGTTCGCGTGAAAAAAACGCGTCCAAAACTACAATCAGCGCTTTTTCAGGCCCTTGGCCACCATGCGCCAGACCAGCAGATCGATGCGATCCTGGCCGAAGAACGGCTCGTTCTCGAACACGAAGGTCGGCACGCCCCAATGACCGGAGGCGGCATGGTCCTTCTCGTTCTCGGCGATCACCCGCTCGTAGCGATCGGGGTCGGCGCTGATCGCTTCATCCATCGCGGCGAGATCGAAGCCAGCCGCCTCAGTGGCGCGGGCGAGGTGATCGCCTTCGTTCCAGCCCGCCACGGAGCCATCCCACAGCACGCGCGCGATCGCATCGGTGAATGCGAGCGAGCGGCCTTCGAGCTGCGCCATCGCGCCCAGCCGGGTCAGGCGGTGGATGTAGGGCTGCTCGGCCGCAACATCGAACGTCGTCTTGTCCTGCACGATCGGATCGGGCCTCGGAAAGCGGAACGGGATGCCCTCGTGCTGCGCTACGCGCGTGCTGTCGAGCACCACATAGCGAATGAAGTTCGGGCTGGCCTTCTTGAAGAAGCCGGGTACGCGGACGGCGAGCGGATAGACCGGCCGCAAATTCACCGCCAGATCGTATTGTTCGACGAGCTTGAGCGTCTTCGGCAGCGCCAGATAGCTGAAAGGACTGCGGTAGGAGTAGAAGAGGTCCACGGACAGGGTCATCGCACCGGCTCCATGATCCCGATCATCCCGCCAGTCTGCGCGTCAGCATGCGGAAGCGCAAGATCAGGAGGCCGGCATAGACGAACGTGCCGGTCGAGAACCCGATCCAGACGCCGACCGCGCCAAGCCCGGCACTGAAGGCCAGCACCCAGGCGATGGGAAAGGCGACGCACCAATAGCCGATCGCCGCGAACAGCAACGTCATCTGGGTATCGTTGATGCCGCGCAGCGCGCCGGCCATGATGGTCTGGAGGCCGTCGGCGATGAAGAAGGTCGCGCCGACCAGCAGCAGGGTCGCGGTCAGCTCGACAGTGGCCGCGCTGGCCTCGCTGCTCCCGAAGAACAGCCGTCCGAGCTCGTAGCGGCCGAGGATGATGGCAACGGTCAGGGCTGAGACCAGCGCTACGCCAAGCACCGCCGCGACGAGGCCCGCGCGCCTCACCGCGGCCGGGTCGTCGCGGCCGAAAGCATGGCCGACGCGGACCGTCGCCGCCATGCCGATGCCAAGTGGGACCATGAACAGCACGGCCGTGACCTGGAGCGCGATCTGATGCGCGGCAAGCGCCGTGGTCGAGATCAATCCCATCAGCAGCGCAGCGGACGAGAACAGGCCATATTCCAGCAGCAGGGAAAACGAGATCGGCGCGCCGACCGCGATGAGCTGGCGCATCAGGGGCCAGTCGATCCGCCACAGATGGGCGAGCGGGCGGTAGTCTGCGAATGGCTTTCGCCGTGCAGCGATGGCGAGCACGGCGAGGAAGGTGCCGAGATTGACGAGCGTGGTCGCAAGCCCCGCGCCGAACAGGCCGAGCTCCGGCAGGCCGAACAGGCCGTGGATCAGGCAATAGACCAGCGCCGCGTTGGCGGGGATCGCTGCGATGGTGATCCACAGCGGCGGCTGCGGCCGGTTCACCGCGCTCATCATGCTGCGCAACGCGATGAAGCCGAGCGCCGGCGCGATGCCCCAGGCCAGCCCGTTCAGATAGCGCTGCGCGAGCGCGGCCGATTGCGGCGCCTGTCCGAGCGCCAGCAGGATGCGCTCGCCATAGAGCGGCGAGGCCATCATCGGTAGCGAGATCAGGAGTGCGACCCACAGGCCGGCGCGCAGCGAGCGGCGGATGCGCTTGACGTCGCCGGCACCGAACGCCTGCGCCGCCAGCGGCGACACCGCGGCCATCAATCCGAGCCCGAAGGTGAAGCTGACGAAATAAACCGTATGCGCCAGCGCGGCGGCCGCGACCGCATCCTCGCCGAGCCGCCCGATCAGCGCGAGATCTGTCGTGATCATCGCGATCTGCCCGAGCTGCGTCAGCATCATCGGCACGGCCAGCCGCAGCGTCTCGACGAACTCTTCGGCGAGATGATTTTGCGGCACGCCGGCTTGCGGCTGCGGACGAGGTTGCACGGTGTCGAGCATGGCGGTTGCAATAGCACGGCCGCACGTCGAAAACACGGCCCGTGTCTCTTCCCCTCTCCCCTTGTGGGCCTGTTGCGTTATCGGCTCTTGAGGCTGAAGACGTCAGGAGCGAGTGCCCTGGTCCCGGCAATGCCTGCGAAGATCTGTAGTGGTTGCCCTCGGAGGGCGGCTCACGCGGCGATCGTGGCCCACCGCCTCATGTTGAAGGCGATCGAGGCGAGCAG